>NZ_JBFBBQ010000085.1:0-25364 GCF_040682775.1 Amycolatopsis sp. NPDC051106
CTTGGTTGCGTCTGACGCACCCAAGGCGGCCTTCGGTGCGTCGGACGCACCGAAGGCCACATTGGGGCGCTGGTCCCTAGCCGGACTCGCGGGCCGCGCGGGCCCGGCGCTTGCCCTCGTGCATCGCCACGACCCGGGCGATCGGGATCGTGTGCCCCTCCGCCACCAGGTCCTCCGGCAGCACGAACGGCTCGGGCATCTCCTCGGTCCAGGCGTCGGCGCCGTCGCCGAGCAGTTCCACCGCCGTCTGCACGGTGAAATCCCCCGGCTTGACCCCGTCCAGGTCGGCCCACCGGACGGGGAACGACACCGGCGCGCCCGGCCGGTGACGCGGGCTGTACACCGACACCACCGTCGCGCCGCCCGCGCGGGTCGAATCCAGGAACACCTTGCCCTCGCGGCGGTCCTTGACGAACTCCGTCGTCCCGAGCGACGGGTCGACGCGCTCGGCCCGGGCCGCGACCGCCCGCGTCGCCGCCGCGATGTCCTCGGTCGACTGGCCCGGCGCCAGCGGCACGAAGACGTGGACGCCCTTGGAACCGCTGGTCTTCACCGCGCCGTCGAGCCCGTCCGCGCGCAGTGCTTCGCGCACCAGTCCCGCGGCCCCGATGGCCAGGGAGAACGGCCCGTCGGCGGGCGGGTCCAGGTCGAGGATCAGGTGCGTCGGGCCGTTTCCGGGGTCGCCGCGGTAGAGCGACGTGTGGAACTCGATCGCCCGCTGGTTGCCGAACCAGATGAGCGTGCGCAGGTCGTTGCACAGCGCGTACGAAACGTCCCGTTTGGACGCCTCGGCCCACACGGAGACCCGCTCGACCCAGTCCGGGGTGTACTTCGGCAGGTTCTTCTGCATGAACGGGCCCTGCCCGCGCAGGACCCGCAGCACCGTCAGCAGCCGGTCGCGCAGTTCGGGGAGCATCCGGTCGGCGACGGCTTCGAGGTAGTCGAGCCACTCCCGCTTGGTCACCCCGGCGCCGGGGAAGACCTCCTGGTCGAGACTGCTCAGCTTGACGCCGTGACGTACCTCGTCGCTGCTCATCGGCCCACCTTCGCGCCCGCGCGCGAAGCGGTCAACTCTCAAAATGGCAGCTGCGTGCGGAGCCGGTCGAGCCAGCGGCCGACGGTGTCGTCGGTCCGCGCCGGGTCGTTGACCTGCCGGGCCGCGTCGGCGCGCTGCCGGACGTGCTCGCCGATCGTCGGCGCGTACTGCGGCAGCGCGTAGACGTCCTGCCAGTACCCGGCCCGCATCTCGACCGCCGCCACCTTCTCGTAGCCCGCCGTCGCCCTGGCGAAGTCGAAGCCGTACCGCTTGCCCGCCGGCTCGGGGCCGTTCGCGGTCACGACGATCACGGTCGGCCGTGCCTGCATGACGACCTGCGTCGGGTCCGCGCCGCGGGCGATCGCCGCGTCGTTGAGGCCGATGTAGTCGATCGACGTCCAGCCGCTGTAGTACGGCATCGCACCGGCGTCGGTGACGGCGAGGCTGCGGGCCGGCACCGGGACGTCCGCCTCGGCCAGCCCCTGGCCGATCGCGACGTGCGCGCGCTGCAGGTCGGGGCCGTAGTTCGCGATAACGCCGAGGTCGGGCGCGGTCGCGCCGGCGACGGCCGACCAACCGACGGCGACCAGCCCGAGCACGACGCCCACGACGCGCTGGGTCAGCGTCCCGACGGCGATTCCGGCCCCGAGGCAGAGGACGGGGATCGCGTGGTCGGCGAAGCGGTCGAGGTAGTCCATGGTCGGACCCGACACCGCGTACGTCAGGTACGTGACCCCGACGGTGATCACCAGGAGCGCGCCCACCGCCCGCGTCGCCTTGCGGAACACGAGCGAAAGCGTCAGCAGCAGGAGCGGAAGGAGCAGCAGCGTCGTGTGCTTGGTCCAGATCCAGCCGGAGTCGAGGTTGCCGAACTTGACGTAGAAGGTGTTCGGCAGCAGCTGGCCGTAGAACCGCCATCGCCACACGAAGTAGGCGGCGCCGACAACAGCCGCGCCCAGAGTCCACCAGCGAGCCGAAACACGGCCACGCTCGCGCCAGAACCACAGCGCGAAGACCGGCAGCGCGGCCAGCACGCCTTCCGGCCGGAGCATCCCGAGCAGGAGCAGCAGCACCGGCGGTTCCCACGTCCGCACCCGCTCGTTCGCGAGCACGCGCAGCCCGAGCACGACGACGCGCAGCAGCACCGCGGCGAACGCGGCCGTCTCCAGCCCGGCGGTGATGTGGAAGTAGGTCGGCAGGAACACGACGTACGCGCCGGCCCCGACGAGGACGCCGGTGAGCCCGGCACGACGATGGCCTTCGCGGACCAGCAGGTACAGCGTCCCCAGGCCGAGCAGCAGCGACGTCACCTTGGCGAACAGCGGCAGCGCCAGCCCCAGCCACGCGCCGAGCCCGGACCAGACGACCCACGCGAAGTTCGTGAAGCCCTCGACGCGCGGTCCGTCGACGTTCCACACCGGGCCGTGCCCGGCCGCGAGGTTCGCCGAGTAGCGGAAGCTGATGAACGCGTCGTCGATGGTGAGGAACCAGGCGGCCCGGGCGCCGACCAGGAAGACGGCCACCAGCGCCGCGGACACCACGATCAGCGGTGCGCGACGGGTGGTCCCGACCGGCGCGGTCTCGGTGGGCTCGACGTCGGTCTCGATCGCCGTCATGGAATCCCCTCGGGTGGCTGTGCCGACCCGACACTGTAACCGGGGTGCGTCAGACCAGCGGACGCCCGGCCCGCAGCCGCCGGCGCAGGTCCCAGAGGCAGAGGTTGTAGGGGAAGCGCCGCAGCGGGCCGGGCAGCACGCGCGTCACCCGGCCGACCGCCGCGAGGAACGTCTCGAACCGGCGCTGGTCCGCGGCCGTCCAGGGCAGGCGCATCTCGTCGCGGAAGTGCTGCGGCAGGAACCCGGTGGTGACGAACCGGCTGAACCGCCGGCCGAGCGCGGCCGCCGGCGGCGGCAGGAACCGCAGGTCGACGAGGTCGGTGAGGTAGCGGCGGACGGTGTCGTCGATGCCGGTCGCGGCGACCCCGGCGGTCCAGTACTCCTCGAAGGCGGCGCGGTCGGCCGGCCACATCTCCGGGCGGACCTGCAGTGTGGTGCCGAGCCGGGCGGCGTCCCGGTAGAACGTGGCCGGCTCGCCGCCGACGAACGCCAGGTAGACGTCTTCGAAGCCCTTGTACAGGCAGGCCGCGACCCACAGCTGCAGATCCGTGTCGAAGGCGTTGTAGGCGACCGGGCTTTCGGCGCTCGAGTGCACTTGGGAGTGGGCCCGGTTGACGCCGCGGCGGTAGGCGGCGCGTTCGGCGTCGGTGCCCATCGACGCGACGGCGAGGTAGGTCAGGGTGGTCCGCGTCCGCTTGAGGGGGTGGCGGAAGACGTTGCCGCTGTCGACCTTGCTTTCGAGCACGCCGTACCCGACGGGCGCGCGGGACAGCTGCATGATCACGTTGGCGGTGCCGGCCAGCAGTCCCGCCCCGACGACGGCGTCCCGGAGCGCGGTTTCGGTCACGCTCTTCAGGGAACGACACTGTTGACGATGAGTCAAGAGCGGTAGCTGCTCCGGGCGAACGCGATCAACGCCCGGGCCGCCGGACTCAGCGGACCGTCGGTGCGCCACGCCAGCGCCAGCACGCCCCGCAACCCGGGCCCCGCGATCGTGACGACCCGCAGCTCCCCCTCGTGGTAGCGGCCCAGCGACTCCGGCACCACCGCCACCCCCAGATCCCGCATCGCCAGCTGTACCAGGACGTTCGGGTCGGCCGCCTCGAACGCGATCCGCGGCGTCAGCCCTTCGCGGGCGAAGGCGGCGTCCAACGCCGTGCGCAGGCCCGTCCCCTTCGGCAGCGCCATCAGCGGCAGCCCGGCCAGATCCGCGATCACGACCTCCGCGCGATCGGCCAGGAGCCCCGAAGTCACCGCCACGAACGGCTCGTCGATCAGCACCTGCGTCGCGATGCCGGGCGGCGGATCGGTCGACAACCCGACCACCGCCAGGTCGAGCCGGCCTTCGCGCAGGGCCGCCAGCATCGTGTCCGAGTTGGCCTCGGACAGCGTGATTTCGACCGCCGGGTAGCGCTCGTGGAAGCGGGCGAGCAGGTCCGGCAGCTTCACCGGGCCCGCCGACGTCACCGCGCCGATCGCGACCTGGCCGCGGACCAGCCCGGCCAGCTCGTCGACGGCCTCGCGCACGCCCTGCACCGCCGCCAGCGCCGCCCGCGCGTGGGGCAACGCGGCGGCGCCGACGTCGGTGAGCCGGACCGTGCGGCCCGATCGGTCGAGGAGCTCCTGCCCCAGCTCGCGCTCGAGCCGCTTGACCTGCGCGCTCACGCCGGGCTGGGCGACGTGCAGCCGTTCCGCCGCGCGCGTGAAGTTGCCTTCCTCGGCGACCGCGACGAAGTACGCGAGCTGGTGCAGTTCCATAAGCACTGATTCTAGTGGACAGACAAATCAGATCTTGGACTTCTGATCGACGCGGCCCGAAGCTGGAGACAACGAAAGGAGCCAGGAAATGCACACCCTTCGCCCTGGTCAGGACGGGTACGCCGAAGAGGTCGCCGGCTTCCAGACGTCCGTCGCCACCCAGCCCGCGGTGGTCGTCGCGGCCGAGAGCGCCGAGGACGTCGTCGCCGCGGTGCGCTACGCCGCCGAGCACGACCTGCCGGTCTCCGTCCAGGCCACCGGGCACGGCCTGACCGCCGGCACCGGCGGCCTGCTGATCAGCACGCGCCGCATGACCGACGTCGAAATCGACGCCGTCGCGAAGACCGCACGGGTCGCCGCCGGCGTCCGCTGGGGCGCGGTGATCGAAGCCGCCGCGAAGCACGGGCTGGCCCCGCTGAGCGGCTCGTCGCCCGACGTCGGCGTCGTGGGCTACACGCTCAGCGGTGGCTTCGGGCTGATGGCGCGGCGGTTCGGGCGCGCGGCCGACCACGTGCGCGCGATCGACGTCGTCACTCCGGACGGGGAGCTCCGTACGGTGGCGCCGGGATCGGAGCTGTTCTGGGCCCTGCTCGGCGGCCGCGCCGGTTTCGGCGTCGTGACGGCGCTGGAGTTCGGCCTGGTCCCGGTGACCGAGCTGTACGGCGGCGGGCTGTACTTCGACGCGGCGGACCTGCCGGCGGTGCTGCGCGCGTGGCGGACGTGGGCGATGACCGCGCCCGACGAGCTGACGACGTCAATCGCCGTGGTCCCGCTGCCCGACCTGCCGTTCCTGCCGGAGCCGATCCGCGGGAAGCACGTCGCGAACGTGCGGATCGCCTACCTCGGCGACGACGGCGACTCGGTGGTGGCGCCGCTGCGGGCCGCCGCGCCGGTGCTGCTGGACACGCTGAAACGGTTGCCGTACACGTATTCGGGGTCGATCGCGAGCGACCCGCCGCACCCGCACCCCTACCACGGGACGAACGCGACGGTGGCGGCGCTGAACGACGCGATGCTGACGTCGATCGTCGAGCACGCCGGCCCGGGCGCGCCGGTGGAGACGGTGCTGATCATCGACCGTCTCGGCGGCGAACTCGCGCGCCGGCGAGGCGACGGCGTCGGCTGGGATTCGGCGGCCGAGTTCGTGGTGCGGGCGCTGTCGGTGGTCGAGGACGGCGTGGACCCGATCCGCCGCGCGCACGCGAAGCTGTTCGACGCGCTGGCGCCGTGGTCGACGGGCCGGCTGCTGCCGTTCCTCTACGGAGAGCACTCCGCCGCGGAGCTGGCGACGGCTTTCCCGGCCGCGGACGTCGCCCGGCTGAAGCAGCTGAAGGCGAAGTACGACCCGGCAGGGCGGTTCGGCTGACCCGGTTCCCGCCGGCCGCGCTCCGGTGCGGCCGGCGGGACGGGACGTCAGCGCTCGAGGACGACGATCGGGATGACCCGCGTGGTCTTCGTCTCGTACTCGGCGAAGCCCTCGGCGTGGGCGACCATGCCCGCGTAGAGGCGGTCGCGCTCGGCGCGGTCTTCGATCACGGTGGCCGTGGCCTCGAACTTCTCGGTGCCGACCTCGACGGTGACCTTCGGGTTGGCGACGAGGTTGTGGAACCAGGCCGGGTTCTTCGGCGCGCCGCCCATGGACGCGGCGACGACGAGGCGCTCGCCGTCGCGGGTGTAGACCAGCGGCGACAGGCGCTCCGCGCCGCTCTTCGCGCCGATCGTGGTGAGCAGGAGCACGTTCTTGCCCTCGAAGAAGCCGCTGACCTTGCCTTCGTTGGCCCGGAACTCCTCGACGACCTTGTTGTTGAAGTCGTTCATGTCGGCTGGCGCTGTCATGGATTCCCCTGTTCTGGCCGGTACGCTCGTTCGTGGCCCGAGGTAGGCTCGGAAGCCAGAGAAGCGTTTGCTTTGCAAACAAAGCTACCGAGGGGAGGCAGGCGGTGTCAACGGAGGCCGGGTTGAGTCTCGAGGACGGCGTGCGCCGGCTCCTGCTGCTGATGCCACGCCTGGTCGGCCGCGCGAAGCGCACACCGGTCCCCGAAGAGCTGGACGGCTGCGCGCTCGCGCCGCGGCACCTGTCCCTGCTGTCGATCCTGCTGTTCGACGGCCCGATGACGGTCACCGAACTGGCGGGGCGCCTGGAGGTCGCCCCGACGACGGCGAGCCTGATGGTCGGCGACCTGAGCCGTCAGGGCGTGCTGAACCGCGCCGAGGACCCGGCGGACCGCCGCCGCACGATCGTGAGCATCACGCCGGAACGACGCCCGGCGGTCGACGCGTGGCTGGCCCGCGGCGCGCAGGCGTGGAGCAACGCGCTGGCGCCGTTGACCCCGGCCGAGCGCAGGCTGGTGATCTCGACGCTGGAGGCCTACGAACACGGCACCTGCGAGGGCCCCGTCTGCTAGCGCCCCAATGTGGCCTTGGTTGCGTTGGACGCACCGAAGGCCACATTGGGGCGCTGGGAACGTCAGTCCTCGGTGCGCTTGTCCCGGGCCAGCTTCCGCTGCGCCTCCGCGCGTTCGCGGCACTTGCGCAGGAACTCTTCGTCGTCGTCCGGGCTGCCGGCCGCGAACCGGCCCGGGCGGTCGTACTCCGGGTACGCCGGCGCGTTCCGCTCGAACGGGGCGCGCGCCCGCGTCACCTGCTGCGGCCGTCCCGCGACCAGCCAGATGATCGACCCCACCAGCGGCAGCACCAGCACGACGAGCAGCCACAGCCCCTTCGGCAGGTTGCGGCAGGACGAGTCGTCCGTCGTGATCACGTCGACCAGGCAGAAGATCCACAACCCGAGCGTGACGATGCCGAGCAGACCGTCGAAGTACAGCATTTCCCGCGCCTTCCCCCAAGAAGATGAACGCGGTAAGTAGTAGCAGAACCCGGCCGCCGTTCAGTCGCGGGTCGCCCGCAGCGCCGCGAGCACGCCGGTCGCCAGCGCGATCGCGTGCGCCGGCCCCGGGCACTCGCGCGGGCCCGCGCCGAACGGCGTCCCGGCCAGCGGCACCAGGACGTCCTCGCCGTCCACCCGGCGCCGGGTGTGCGGCACCGGCGGGTCCGCGCGCAGCACTTCCGCCACCGCCTCCTCGGGCGGCTTTCCCGCCCGCACCAACGGAACCGCGGTGCGGATCAGCCCGGCGGTGGCTTCGCAGGCCTGGATCAGCAGGCCGATCCGCGCGGCGGCGCGTTCGCCGGTGGTCCCACCGCACGCCGTGACCAGCCGCCCGAGCGCGGCCTCGGCTTCCGCGGACGGCGTCACGTGCGGGTGGTAGGCGGCCGCGACCGCCACGACGTCCGACGCCGCCACCGGCAGGCCCAGCTCCCCCGCCAGCACCCCGGCGACGACCAGGCGGGGGTCGCCACCGGCCGCCTCGAAAGCCTTGCGCCGCAGCACTTCCGGCTCGACCGGAGCCAACTCGGACACGGCCAGCGATCGCCGCCGGGCGTGGTCGGGACCGTTGCTGAAGCGGGCGACCGAAGCACGCAACCAGGCGACGCTTCCCGGCGGAACGTCGGTGGGCACCGGGGGAACCGGAGCGGAGAGCGAAGTCATGCGGCGAAGGTAGCCACGGGAAACGTCGGCGGCGGCCGAAGTGATCAGAGCAGCGACGCCGGGAACCACGTCGCCTGCGGGCCGCCACAGCGCGTGCTCCGCGGGACGGCGTGCTGGAACCACCACGCCTCGGTGACGCGGCCGTCCGGCAGCCGGTACGTCGGCGGCCCGGCGACGCGGGCGAGGCCGGCGGCCAGCAGCGAACGCGCGCTCGCGACGTTGCCGACCTCGGCGCCGGCCCGCACCCGAGGCAGGCCGAGGTGCTCGTGCGCCAGCGTCAGCCCGGCCCCGAAGAGCACCCGGCCGTTGCCGCGGCCGCGGTAGTCCGGCGCGAGGTAGCCGCCGGTCTCCGGGCCGCCGTCCTCGCCGGTGTGCACGCTCACCAGGCCGACGCACCGGTTGGCCTCGACGTCGATCATCACCAGGTCGATCGACTGCGGATCGGGCGACACCCAGTCCGGCCCGGTCCCGGGCACGACGCGCAGAGCGTCCGCCCGCGCCCCCCGGGCGACGATCGAGTCCGGCTGCCAGCCGAGCCACCGCTGAGCGGCCGGGTCGCTACCGCAGGCCACCGCGGCGGCGTACTCCCACGCGGTCGGCGTCCGGAACAGGAACCGCCCCGCACGCAGCACGTGACCCTGCCGGTCGCAGGTCCGCTTGGTCATCAGGCGGCCGCGGCGGGTGAGCCGGTCGAAGATCCCTTTGGTGGCTGGTGGCATCGCGGCGGAATCGTAGCTCAGCGATCGGCCGCGAACCGGCGAACGCGTAACGCGGCGTTCAAGATCCGCGACTCCTGCGAGAACTCCCGACGGAAAGGTGGGCACCACGTGGGCCTCATCCGGAAGACCCTCATGATCAGCACCGCCGGTGTCGTGCGCGGCAACAGCAAGAAGCAGCGCGTCGCCAAGAAGTCGCTGCGCGAACTGCAGGCGCAGACGCGGCTCCAGCAGCAGGCGCTCAAGGAGCAGGCCGCGGCGCCCACCGCTGCGCCCGCGCCCACCGGACCGCCCGCCGGCTGGTACCCGTCGCCGACCCGGGACGGCGTGACGCAGTGGTGGGACGGCACCCGGTGGACCGAGCACGTCAAGCCGTCGAGCTAGCAGCCCGGCCAACCGCTCCCGTAACCCGCACCTCGGGCGGCATCGCGGCGAAATCGTAGCGGAGCGATCGGCACGGGAGGCGTTATTGTGGCCCGATGACGGCCGTACCCGAGGCAACCGAACTGGACGGCTCCGGCCGTGCGGCCCAGCCTCGCCAGCTCATCGTGACGGTGTACGGCCTCTATTCGCGCACCGAGGGCGGCTGGCTCTCGGTCGCTTCGCTGATCGACCTGCTGGCCGCCGTCGGGGTCGACGAGCCCGCCGTGCGCTCGTCGATCTCCCGGTTGAAGCGGCGCGGGATCCTCGAAGCGGTGCGCCGCGGCGCGACGGCCGGCTACGAGCTCTCCGACGACGCGCGCGAGATCCTGCGCGAGGGCGACGAGCGGATCTTCCGGCGCGGGCGCGCGACCGCGGCCGACGGCTGGCTGCTCGCCGTGTTCTCGGTGCCGGAGACCGAGCGGCACAAGCGCCACCTCCTGCGCACCCAGCTCGCCCGGATGGGCTTCGGCACCGCCGCCTCCGGCGTCTGGATCGCCCCGGCCCACCTGCACGCCGCGACCGCCGAGGCGCTGACCCGGCTCGGCCTGGCCGGGTACGCCGACCTGTTCCGCGCCGATCACCTGGCCTTCGGCGACGTCCGCGCGAAGGTCCGCGACTGGTGGGACCTCGACCGGCTCGACGAGCTGTACACGACGTTCCTCGACGAGCACGGCCCCGCGCTGCGCCGCAAGTCCGTGACCGACGAGCAGGCCTTCGCCGACTACGTCCGTGTGCTGACCGGCTGGCGGCGGATGCCCTACCTCGACCCCGGCCTGCCCGCGGAGTTCCTGCCCCCGGACTGGTCGGGGATCCGCGCGGCCGACCTGTTCTTCGAACTGCACGCACAGCTCGAGGACCCGGCCCGCGCGTTCGTGGCGAAGTCGATCAACTTCGGCTGACGACCGCGAAGCCCTGCACCTCGACGAGGGCCTCTTCGTCCCACAGCCGGGAGACGCCGATGCCGGCCATCGCCGGGTACTCCGTGCCCGCGAGCCGCTTCCACACCGCGCCGATCTCGCGCGCGTGGGCCCGGTAGTCCGCCATGTCGACGATGTAGACCGTCACGCTGCAGAGGTCTTCCGGCGCACCGCCCGCCGCACGCAGGGACGTCAGCAGGTTGCCGAGCGCGCGCTCGAACTGCTCGACGACGCCGTCGCCGACGATCTTGTTCGACGCGTCCAGCGCCGTCTGCCCGGCGAGGAAGACGACGCGCCCCTCGGCCACCACCGCGTGCGAGAACCCGGACGGCTTGCCCAGCTCCGGCGGGTTGATGCGTTCCATGCGGGACACCGTACGCCATCTTTCGCCTTATTGACGGTCGTAGAGGTGACGACATACCCTGGACGGCGTGCGTATCGCGGTCATCGGTGGCGGCCCGGCGGGTCTGTACTTCGCCGCGCTGGCGAAGCAGCTCGGTCACACTCACGAAATCACCGTCTGGGAGCGGAACGCGCCGGACGACACGTTCGGCTTCGGTGTCGTGTTCTCCGACGAGACGCTCGGCGGCATCGAGCACGCCGACGCCGCGGTGCACGAAGCGATGCGCGCCGAGTTCGCCCGCTGGGACGACATCGACGTCCACTACCGCGGCACGGTCACCACCTCGGGCGGCCACGGCTTCGCGGCGATGAGCCGACGGCGCCTGCTCGGCATCCTCCAGAGCCGCTGCGCCGAGCTGGGCGTCGACCTCCACTTCCGCGAAGAGGCCCCGGCGGACCTCTCGGGGTACGACCTGGTCGTCGCCGCGGACGGCGTCAACTCCGCGATCCGCGCGAAGTACGCCGAGACGTTCCGGCCGAGCGTCGAGACACGCCGGTGCCGCTACATCTGGCTGGGCACGGACCTCGTGTTCGACGCGTTCAAGTTCTACGTCCTCGAGACGCCGGCCGGGATCATGCAGATCCACGGCTACCCCTACGGCCGCGACGGCAGCACGTTCATCCTCGAGGTGCAGGAGGACGTCTGGCAGCGGACGTTCGGGCCCGTCGCGTCGACCGCGCTCAAGCCGGGCGAGAGCGACGAGAAGTCCATCGCGCTGATCCGGGAACTGTGCGCCGACGTCCTCGGCGGCCACGAGATCATGGCGAACAACTCGAAGTGGGTCTCGTTCGGCACCGTGCGCTGCGAGACGTGGGTGCACGGCAACGTCGTGCTCCTCGGCGACGCCGCGCACACCGCGCACTTCTCGATCGGCTCCGGCACGAAGCTGGCGATGGAGGACGCGCTCGCGCTGGCCGCCTGCCTGCACGAAAACGACGGTGTCGCCGAGGCGCTCAAGGCGTACGAGCTGGAACGGCGCCCGGTCGTCCAGTCGACGCAGCGCGCGGCGCAGGCGAGCCTCGAGTGGTTCGAGAACATCGCGCAGTACGCCCACCAGGAGCCGCCGCAGTTCGCGTTCAACATCCTCACGCGCAGCCGCCGGGTCACCTACGACAACCTCCGCCTGCGCGATCCCGAGTTCGCGACCGAGCTGGACCACTGGTTCGCGCGGTCGCTCGGCACGACGTCGCGGCCGCCGATGTTCCAGCCCTACTGGCTCGGCGGGCTGGAGCTGGCCAACCGGATCGTCGTGTCGCCGATGGACATGTACTCGGCGGTCGACGGCGTGCCCGACGACTTCCACCTGGTGCACCTGGGCAGCAAGGCCCTGGGTGGCGCCGGGCTGGTGATGACCGAGATGGTCTGCGTCTCCCCCGAAGGCCGGATCACGCCCGGCTGCGGCGGGTTGTACACCGCGGAACAGGAAGCCGCCTGGAAGCGGATCGTCGATTTCGTGCACGCGCAGTCCCCCGCGCGCATCGGTGTCCAATTGGGACACTCCGGGCGCAAGGGTTCGACGAAGCTCATGTGGGAGGGCATCGACGAGCCGCTCCCCGCGGGCAACTGGGAAGTCTGCGCTCCGTCCGCGCTGCCCTACTCCGACCGCAACCAGGTCCCCCGCGAACTGTCCACTTCGGACATGACGGCGATTCGCGACGACTTCGTCGCGTGCGCTCGCGCGGCCGCCCGCGCCGGGTTCGACGTCCTCGAACTGCATTGCGCGCACGGCTACCTGCTGTCGTCGTTCCTCTCACCGCTGACCAACCGGCGGCGTGACGGCTACGGCGGTTCGCTGGAGAACCGGCTGCGGTTCCCGCTGGAAGTCTTCGACGCGGTGCGCGCCGCCTGGCCCGCCGAGCGGCCGATGACCGTCCGGATCTCGGCGACCGACTGGGCGGACGGCGGCATCGACGCCGACGACGCGGTCGAGATCGCCCGCGCGTTCGCCGCCCACGGCGCCGCGGGCATCGACGTCTCGACCGGCCAGGTCGTCTGCGACGAGAAGCCGCAGTACGGCCGCAGCTACCAGACGCCGTACGCGGACCGGATCCGCAACGAGATCGGCGAGGAGTACGGCATCGCGGTGATCGCGGTCGGCGCGATCTCCTCCTACGACGACGTCAACTCGCTGATCCTCGCCGGCCGCGCGGACCTCTGCGCGCTGGGCCGCACGCATCTCTACGATCCACAGTGGACGCTGCACGCGGCGGCCGAACAGGGTTACGCGATGCCGTGGCCGAAGCCGTTCGCCGCCGGCAGCCGGAAGCCGCAGTCCGGCCGCACCGACGGCCCCGAGCCGCGGCTCGACCTCGTCCGGTCGGGCCCGGCCGGTACCGCCCATGCCCGCTGGCGCCCGGGAGCTCCGTCATGACTTTCACCCTCGACCCCGCTCAGCAGGCCTTCGCGGCCGACGTCCGGCGACTGGCCGAGGACCGGCTGCGCCCGCTCGCCGAGTCCGGTGTGGAGGGTGCGGTGAACCGGCCGCTGCTCAAGGAGATGGGCGCGCTCGGCCTGCTGGCGCGGCTCTTCCCCGGCGTCGCCGAAGGAAAGCCGTCGCGCCAGGCGGCCGCGACCGAGCTGTGCATCCTGCGGGAGAACCTCGCCACGGTGAACACCGAGGCCGAGACGGCGCTGGCGTTGCAGGGCTTGGGAAGTTACCCCGTCCTCCAGTCCGGACAGGACGCTCAGGTCGCGAAGTGGCTGCCCGCCGTCGCGGCGGGCGACGCGGTGGCGGCGTTCGCGCTCACCGAGCCGGACGCCGGTTCGGACGCGGCCGCGCTCTCCCTGGCGGCGGAACCCGACGGCGACGGCTGGCGGCTGACGGGCGAGAAGATGTGGATCTCGAACGCGCCGGAGGCCGACTTCTACACGGTGTTCGCGCGCACCACTCCCGGCGCCGGCTCTCGCGGCGTCAGCGCGTTCGTCGTCCCCGCCGACCGCCCGGGACTCGGCGGCGAGCACCTCGACCTGGTGAGCCCGCACCCCATCGGCACGCTGACGTTCGACGGCGTCGAGGTCCGGCGCGAGGAACTGCTCGGCGAGGAAAACCGCGGGTTCGCGGTGGCGATGCGGACGCTCGACCTGTTCCGCCCGAGCGTCGGCGCGTTCGCCGTCGGCATGGCCCAGGCGGCACTCGACGCCACTGTGGACCACACGGGTGCGCGGGAAGCCTTTGGTGGCCCGCTGATCAAGCAGCAGGCGGTGGCGCACGCGCTCGCCGAGATGGCCACCCGCACGGAAGCGGCCCGGCTCCTGGTCTACGCGGCCGCGGGCGCGTACGACGCGGGCGAGCAGAACCTCGGCGGCCGCGCGGCGATGGCGAAGCTGTTCGCGACCGAGGCCGCGCAGTTCGTCGTCGACTCCGCGGTCCAGCTGCACGGTGCCCGCGCCTTGCGCCGCGGGCACCTGCTCGAGCACCTCTACCGCGAAGTCCGGGCACCCCGCATCTACGAAGGCGCGTCGGAGATCCAGCGGACGATCATCGCACGCTGGCTGGCTTCTTCGCGGTACGCCGTTCCAGGATCAGCTGGCTGACGATCAGTGCGAAGAACAGCCCGCCCCAGGAGGAGATCGCCCCGACGCTCTGGCTGTAGGCGAGCTCGCTGCCGCCGAAGGTGGTCGGGATCTGCGGTTCCAGCACGATCATCGCGATCGGCGAGATCACCCGGTTGACGATGATCGAGAAGGTCAGCGTCACGCTGCGGATCATCCACTTGCGGTGGTCGCCGAAGCGGCGCTCGCGCACCGCCCGCCAGCCGGCGATGGTGCACCCGACCCACAGGACGGCGGCGAGCACGTCGCTGACACGGGTCACCGGGCCGAACGGGCTCTGCGACCCGATCGTCAGGGCCATCAGCGCGGAAGGCAGGACGCCGGCGAAGACGTACGCGCGGCCGGCGTAGCGGTGGACCACCGGGTGGGTCCGTCGCAGCCACGGCCAGATCTGCAGGACGGCGCCGATCATCGCGACCGAGCCGAAGATGACGTGCCCGACGAGGAACCAGTAGTGCGCGGGGAACCCGTCAGGCTGCGGCACCCGCGACTGAGCCGGGTCGAGGGCGAGGTAGGGCGGCAGCGAGAAGGCGAGGAAGGCGAGCACGAGCAGGGCGAGCGGGCCGATCCACGGCCGCCGCCACCAAGCCTTCTTCGCCGTGGTCGTCGTGCTCGGGATGGGCCTGGGCTCGGTCCGGACCGCCATGATTCCCCTCCGTCGTCTCGGGATCTTGCCCGTCCGACGTTAGGGGTGCTCAGGGGTTGACAACCATGGTGCCGGCCACCGGCGCGGGGGTGGGGCGTACCCCACCCCCGACCGGGTGACGCCTCAGCTGCCGCGGACCCGCCGCACCGTGTCGCGGTAGAAGTAGCCGCTCTGCTTGATCGTGCGCTGTTGCGTCTCGTAGTCCACCCGGATCAAGCCGAACCGCTTCGCGTACCCGTACGCCCATTCGAAGTTGTCCAAAAGGGACCACGCGAAGTACCCGCGTACATCGGCCCCCGCGTTGCGCGCCGCCGCCACCGCCGCGATGTGCGAGGCCAGGTACGCCGTGCGCTGCTCGTCGCGGACGAAGCCGTCCGAGTCCGGGTCGTCGTCGAACGCCGAGCCGTTCTCCGTGATGTACATCGGCAAGCCCGGGTAGTCCCGCCCCAGCCGGGTCAGCAGCTCGGTGAACTTGTCCGGCAGGATCTCCCAGCCCATCGCCGTCGTCGGCTCGCCGAACGGGACCGTCCGGGACGCCGGGACGCCTTCGTCGTCGACCGCGCGGCCGGTCTCGTCCACGCCCGAGAACTGCTGGCCGAAGTAGTAGTTCACGCCGAGGAAGTCCAGCGGCGTCGAAATCACCGCCAGGTCGCCGTCCTGGACCGGCAGCTTGACGCCGCGCGCGGCCAGGTCCTCGACCACGTCGGCCGGGTACTCGCCGCGCACCAGCGGGTCCAGGTAGATCCGGACGCCGAGACCGTCGGCCTGCCGCGCGGCGCGGACGTCTTCGGGAGAGTCCGTCGCCGGGTCGGCCGTGCACATGTTGAGGGTGATGCCGAACTCCGTGTCCGGCGGCGCGGCCTCGCGCATCCGCTGCGTCGCCAGGCCGTGGCCCAGCAGCAGGTGGTGCACCGCGTGCAGCCCGGCCGTGTAGTCACGGCGGCCCGGCGCCATCACGCCGTGGACGTACCCGTGCATCGCCGAGCACCACGGCTCGTTCAACGTGGTCCAGTGGCGCACGCGGTCCTTGAGCCGGTCGAACACCAGCATCGCGTAGTCCGCGAACCGGTACGCCGTGTCGCGCGCCGGCCAGCCGCCCGCGTCCTCCAGCTCCTGCGGCAGGTCCCAGTGGTACAGCGTCAGCCACGGCGCGATCCCGCGGCCGAGCGTCTCGTCGACCAGCCGGTCGTAGAACCCGATGCCCGCCTCGTTGACGCCGCCGCGCCCGCGCGGCTGGACCCGGGGCCAGGCAACGGAAAACCGGTAGGTGTCCGCGCCGAGCTCGTCCACCAGGCCGATGTCCGCGGGCATCCGGTGGTAGTGGTCGCACGCCACTTCACCGGTGTCGTTGTTGTCGATCGCCCAGGGAACCTGGCAGAACGTGTCCCAAATGGACGGAGTGCGCCCGTCTTCCGCGATCGCGCCTTCGATCTGGTACGCGGCGGTCGCCACGCCCCAGCGGAAGTCCGGCGGCAGCGTGTCGATCAGCGCCTGCTGTTCGGCGGTCGCGGCAGTGGTCTCGGTCAAGGCGGGTCTCCTCCAGGTGGACCGGATAGGACAGACGGCGTTCAGGGGGCCACAGTGCCGGCGACAGCGGGATGCAGGAAGCAGGCCACTTCGCGGGAAGGGTCTCCGCCGGGCAGGCCCAGCAAGGGCACCTTCGAGTCGCACGGCTCGAAGGCCTTGGGACACCGCGGGTGGAACGCGCAGCCGGCCGGCATCCCGCGCGTGTCCGGCGGCGAACCCGGGATCCCGGCCAGCTCGCGGCGCGGACCGCGCAAGGCCGGGAACGAGTTCAGCAGGCCGTGGCTGTACGGGTGCAGCGCGTCCCGGTAGAGGTCGGACGCCGGCGCCTGCTCGACGATCCGGCCGCCGTACATGATCGCGATCCGGTCCGAGAACTCCACCAGCAGCGAAAGGTCGTGCGTGATGAACAGGACCGAGAAGCCCAGCCGTTCGCGCAGTTCCACGAGCTGCCCGAGGATCTGGCGCTGCATCACGACGTCCAGCGCGGTGGTCGGCTCGTCCATGATGACCACCCGCGGTTCGAGCGCCAGCGCCATCGCGATCATCACGCGCTGGCGCATGCCGCCGGAGAGCTGGTGCGGGTACGCATCCAAGCGGTCGGCCGAAATCCCGACCAGCTTGAGCAGGTCTTTCGCCCGCGCGTGGCGGCCGGCCTTCGTCGAGCGCGGCTCGTGCGCCTTGATGACGTCGACGAGCTGCGTGACGACCTTGTGCACCGGGTTCAGCGAGTTCATCGCGCCCTGGAACACGATGGACGTCTCCGCCCACCGGAAGTCGCGCAGCTGCTTGTCCGTCAGCTTCAGGACGTCGTACGGCTCGCCGTCGGCGGGGTGGTAGATGACCTGGCCGCCGCGGATCACGCCCGGCGGCGCGAGCAGCCGCGTCAGCCCGTAGGCCAACGTGGACTTGCCGCTGCCGCTTTCCCCGGCCAGGCCGAGGACTTCGCCGCGGTGCAGCGTCAGGTGCACGTCCCGGACCGCGCGCACGGCCTCGTCGCCGACGCCGTAGTCGACGTCCAGGCCCTTGATCTCCAGGACCGGGTCCATCATGGCTGCTCCTCCCGCCCGAGCACGGGCGTGAAGCCCACGCGCATGCGATGCGTCCGTCCGTCGGCGCCCTTGACGCGCGCCTTGCCGCTGCCGCGCAGCCGCGGGCTGACGAACTCGTCGATGCCGAAGTTGAGCAGGGACAACGCGGTGCCGAGGATCGCGATCGCCAGCCCGGCCGGCACGAACCACCACCACGCGCCCTGTGCGAGGGCCTGCTGGCTCTGCGCCCAGAACAGGATCGTGCCCCAGTTCCAGTTGGACAGTCCCGAGACGCCGACGAACGCGAGCGTGATCTCCGACATCACCGCGAAGATCACCGTGCCGACGAAGCTGGACGCGATCACCGCGGTCAGGTTCGGCAGGATCTCGAAGAAGATGATCCGCCACGTCGACTCGCCGGTCGCCCGGGCGGCTTCGACGTATTCCCGGCCGCGCAACGAAAGTGTCTGCGCGCGAAGGACTCGCGCGCCCCACGCCCACGACGTGAAGCCGATGATGACGGCCACCAGGTAGTCGCCGCCGGTGGGCACCGCGCTGCCGATGATGATGATCAGCGGCAGCGCCGGGATCACCAGGAACACATTGGACAGTGCGGAGAGTCCTTCGCCCGGTGTCCCGCCGAGGTAGCCGGACGTCACGCCGACGAGCACGGCGAGGATCGTCGCCACGATCCCGGCGGTCAGCCCGACGAGCATGACGCTGCGCGTGCCGACCACGACCTGGCTGAAGATGTCCTGGCCGAGGTGGGTGGTGCCGAACCAGTGCCGGCCCGACGGCCCCTCCAGCAGGTCGTTGCTGCGCGCCGACGGGTCGTACGGCGCGATCCACTCGCCGATGACCGCGATCACGACGAAGAACACGAGCACGCTCAGGCCGGTGACCGCTTTGCCGCCGGTGAGGAACCGGAACCGGCGCCGCTTGGCCCGCCCGGCGATCGCGTCGACGGGGAGGGCTTGGGCGGCTTTGACGTCCGCCGCGGGTACGGCCATGTCAGCCCTCCTTCCGGGTGCGCGGGTCGAGCGCGAGGTAGGCGACGTCGGCGAACAGGTTCGCCACCAGCACCGACAGCGTGATGATCAGGAAGATGCCCTGCATCAGCGGGTAGTCCTGCGAACCGACCGCCTGGAACAGCTGGTAACCCACGCCGGGATAGGAGAAGACGATCTCCACCAGCAGCGTGCCGCCGACGATGAACCCCAGTGCCAGCGCGAAGCCGGACACACTGGGCAGCAACGCGTTGCGTGCGGCGTAGCCGACCATCACCCGGCGTTCGGGCAGGCCCTTGGCGTGCGCGACGGTGACGTAGTCCTCCGACGCGACGGTGACCATCATGTTGCGCATGCCCAGGATCCAGCTGCCCATCGAGCTGATCAGGATGGTCAGCGCGGGCAGCAGGCTGTGCTGGATCGCACTGCCGATGAACCCGCCGTCCCAGCCGGGCACCACGCCCGGGTCGTACCCGCCGGACGACGGGAAGAAGCTGCCCGGGCCGGCCAGCAGCGCCAGCGCGATCAGGCCGAGCCAGAAGTACGGGATCGAGGAGAGGAACGTCGTCACCGGCAGCAGGCCGTCGACCCACGAGCCGCGCTTCCAGCCGGCCACCACGCCGAGCCCGGTGCCGAGCGCGAAGCCGACGACCGTGGTGATGCCGACCAGGATGATCGTCCACGGCAGACTGTCGCCGATCAGCTCCGAGACCGGCGACGGGAAGAACGTGAACGAGATCCCGAGGTCGCCGCGGAAGAGCTGGCCCCAGTAGTCGAAGTACTGGGAGATCAGGCTTTCGTTCTTGTCCAGCCCGAACAGGGTATACAGCGACTCCATCGCTTCCGCGCTGATCATGCCCTGGTTCTTGGCGATCAGCGACTGCACCGGGTCGCCCGGGATCATCCGCGGGATGAAGAAGTTGATGGTGACGGCGGCCCACGCGGTGAAGACGTAGAAGGCCAGCCGTTGCAGCAGGAACCTCATCGGGCGGCTCCGTCGTACAGCCAGCACGCGGCCCAGTGGCCGGGCGCGTCGTCGACCTCGAACCGCGGCGGCAGGTCGGTCTTGCACCGCGCAAGAGCGACCGGGCAGCGAGGGTGGAACCGGCAGCCCGGCGGCGGGTCGATCAGGCTCGGCGGCTCGCCGGCCCCGCGCTCGGCGGGCACCGCGCCGGGGTCACCCCCGCCCGCGATCCGGTCCGGGTCGGGCGCGGAGTCGATGAGCAGGCGCGTGTACGGGTGCGCCGGGTTCTGCGTGATGGTCTCGCTGTCGCCGCCCTCGACCATCCGGCCCGCGTACATCACCATCGTCTCGTCGGCGAAGTAGCGCGCCGACGCGATGTCGTGCGTGATGTACAGGATCGCCAGGTGCAGGCGTTCCTTGAGGTCCCGCAACAGGTTCAGCACGCCGAGCCGGATCGAGACGTCCAACATGGACACCGGCTCGTCGGCCAGCAGCGCCTCCGGGTCGGCACCGAGCGCCCGCGCGATCGCGACGCGCTGGCGCTGCCCGCCGGACAGCTCGTGCGGGAACTTGTCGATGTACCGCTCCGGCGGGGTCATCTGCACGCGGGAAAGCAGGTCGTGCAACGACTTCTCGAGGTCGTCGCCCGCCCGGCCGTGGATCTTGAGCGCCCGCGTCAGGTGGTAGCGCACGGTGTGCACGGGGTTCAGCGACGCGAACGGGTCCTGAAAGATCATCTGGACCCGGCGGGCGTAGGCCCGGAACGTCCGGCCGCGGTGGATGTGCACGGTCTCGCCGTGCAGCCGGATGTCCCCGCCGGTGCGCGGGTAGAGCCCCGCGAGCAGGCGGGCGACCGTCGACTTGCCCGAACCGGACTCGCCGACCAGCGCGGTGACGCGGCCCCGCCGCAGTACCAGGGTCACGTCGTCGACGGCCTGGACGGCGCGCCGCGGGCCGGTCAGCGCGGCCCGGCCCTTGCGCCGGACGGGGAAGTGCTTGGTCAGCCCCTCGGCCTCCAGGACCACCTCGCTCGAGGTGGGGAGGCCCCCCTCCGACCCGACGGCGACGGGGTCGGAGGGGGCGGGGGCGGCCGCGTCGCCGCGGCCGCCTCTGTTCTGCGGGGGTCGGACCCCCGCAGCCCCGCCGGGGGACTCCGTCCCCCGGTCCCCCTCGGGACCGGGGGAGTGATCGGTCGTCACAACAGAGTCCGCCATAGGTCAGGCCGCGGGCTTCAGGTGCAGGACGATGTCGAGCGCGTTGCGCAGCGTGGGCTGCGCCGGGGCGTACGGGTTGGCGTCGTCCGGCCAGCCGACCCAGTTCTTCGTGCTGTACTCGCCGCCGGAGTTCGCCGCCGAGGTCGGGATCATCGGCTGCTGCTCGATCATGATCTTCTGCAGCGTCGCCATGGCGGCGGTGCGGGAGGCGTCGTCCTCGGCGTTGGCGTAGGTCGCGAGGGCCTGGGTCGCCTCGTCGTTCTTGTAGCGGCCGTAGTTGCCGTTGATGCCACCCTGGCCCGTCGGCTTGTAGCGGGTGCCGTCCATGACGTCGCGGTACATGTCGTACGGCGTCGCACCATCGTTGGTCCAGTGCATCAGGCCTTCGAAGTCACCGGTGTCGACCGACTTGATCCACGCGTCCTGGTTCATCTTCTCGACCGTCGCGGTGATGCCGATCTGCGCCAGGTTGTCCTTGATGATCTCCAGGTCGGTGATGTAGTCCGACCAGCCCGACGGCACGGTGAGCTTGATCGTGACCGGCTTGCCGCTCGGGTCGGCCAGCTTGTCGCCGTTGAACTTGTAACCCGCACCGGTCAGCAGGGCCTTGGCGCCCGGCACGTCGACCTTGACCGTCTGGCCCTTGTACTGCGGCGCGATGAACGGGTCGCCCGCCGGCGTCGGGATGCCGGTGACCTGGTCGTTCTTCGGGTAGAAGTAGCCGGCTTCACCCTGGTTGAAGATGTCGTCGCGGTTGATCACCTTGTTGATCGCCTGGCGCAGCTTCGGGTCGTTCCAGGGGGCCTTCTCGGTGTTGAACCACAGGCCGTGGACGGCCAGCTGCGCGGGGAACCACAGCTTGTAGTGCTGCGGGTCCTTGTTCGTGTAGACGGCCTTGTAGTTCGGGATGAAGACGAAGCTCCACTCCGACGCGCCGCTGACCAGCGCCGCGACCTGCGCGTTGTTGTCGGTGTAGGAGGTGTAGCGGATCTCCTTGACCTTCGGCGCTTCCTGCCAGTAACCGGTTTCGCGCCGGACGACGATCATCGTCTGCGGCGTGGCCGACTTGAGCGTGTACGGGCCGGTGCCGATCGGGTTCTTCACCGTGTCGAGCGCCGGGTCCTTGACGGACTGCCAGGCGTGCTTCGGGACGACCAGCGTCTGCAGGATCTTGAGCTGGTTGACGAACTGGGAGCTTTCGAAGCCCAGGGTGACCTGGTTGCCGGCCGCGGTGATGTCCTTGTACGGCACGGCGTCGACGTTAAGCGCCTTGTTGTCGCGCAGCAGCTGGAACGTGTAGGCGACGTCCTCGGCGGTCATCGGCTGGTCGTCGGAGAACTTGACGCCGTCACGGACGGTCAGGACGAGCTTCTTGTAGTTGTCCGACCAGTCCCACTTCGTCGCCAGCCACGGCTTGCCGGGCTCCTGCGGCTTGACGCGGTTGAGCATGACCAGGGGCTCGTAGATCATCCACCGGTAGCCCATGTTGGACAGGGCGGACGTCTCGAGGAACGGGTTGTTGTTCTCCGACTGCGGGCCGTCCGGCTTGCCGACGTTGAGCACGGCGTTCGGGTTGCTCTGACCTGCGTCGGAGCTTCCGCTCCCGCACGCGGTCAGGCCACCCAAGGCCATCACTGCCACTAGCGCTGCGACGATGGAGCGCTTGACTCGCATCGGTTCCTCCTGGTCATCGACGACGTGCCTGATGTCGACTGGTTGCGAGCCCCGACCGCCGGCGACCGAACGACGCCCAGAAGTCAACCCGGGTGACTCGGGTCACGTCAATAACACGGCGGTAACGTTTTGTGCCTAAGTTTAAGTAATAAAAGAACTGGCGGTCTGGACCTATTGGGGGCGCTAATCCTTGCGACGCAAGGGTTTCAGCCGGTCCGGCCGCCCGTGGCGAGCAGTTGCGCGATGGGCAGGGTGGCCGCGCCGAGCGCGACCGCCTCCGGCCCGAGCCGGCCGAGGACGACCTCGGTGCGCCCCGCCAGGTAGTCGAGTGCGTGCCGGCCGACCGCGTCGCGCACCGCGGGCAGGATCGCCGGTCCCATGATCGCCCCCGCGGAGCCGGACAGCACCACCCGGTCCGGGCTGAGCAGGTTGACCAGGTTCGCGATGCCGATCCCGAGGTACTCGGCGGCCTCGGCGAGCACGTCGGCGGCCGGCCCCGCGACGGCCGCCTCGGCGACGATACGAGCCAGCTCGGTGTCGCTTTCATCCCCGATGACCGGTTCTTTGCCGACGCGCTCGGCGTAGCGGCGGACGACCGCCTCGGTACCGACGTAGGCCTCCAGGCAGCCGTGCGAGCCGCACCGGCAGGCCGCGCCGGCCGCCTTGACGACGGTGTGGCCCCACTCGCTGGTCGTGATGTCCGGGTGCGAGCGCCCGGCCGTCGCGACGGCCGCCCCGACCCCGACGCCGAGCAGGGCGACGATGGCGCGTTCGGCGCCCCGGCCGGCACCGCGCCAGGTCTCGACCTGACCGAGGGTGCGGGCGCGGTTGTCGAGGTGGACCGGCATGACCTGAGCGGCCCGCGGCCCGGCGCCGGCCGGGAACAGCGCTTCGACGTGCGGGCGGATCAGGTCGGCGAAGGCCACGCCGCGCCAGCCGAGGGTGGGCGCGTGCACGATCCCGCCGTCGCGGACCGCGCCGGGCACGCCGATGCCGACGCCGAACACCGCGTCCGGTTCGCCGCCTTCGAGCACTTCCGCGATGCCGGTGCGCACCAGACCGGCGACTTCGTCCGGGTCCAGCCGGGTGCCGACCAGCGGGTGGCGCACCGTCCCGAGTGTCCCGAGCGCGCAGTCGAACAGGCCGACTTCGACGTGCGTTTCGCTGACGTCGACGCCCACGACGTGCCCGAAGTCCGGCCGCACGGCCAGCAGCGTCCGGGGCCGCCCGCCGTCGGATTCGACCGATCCGGCCTCCGCGACGACGCCGTCCGCGATGAGCTCGGAGACCACGTTCGTAACGGTGGCGGCCGAAAGTCCCGATTCAGCTACTAGTTCCAGCCTGCTGACGGGACCGCGGAGGTAGAGGGAGGACAGCAGCGCCGCGCGGTTGTGCCGCCGGAGGTCACGGGTCGTCTGGCGTACCACCTGGGTCACCTGGGGGATTGTGCCAGAGACTGTCCGTGCGACCATCGGTTCGGGACTTAGTTCACCACTTAATACATAGCCACAACTTACGGTGATCAGGCATTCTGTCGGTGAGCCGGTAAGAGTTCAGATGGGTTGCCCATGGCGAGCAAGCGCACCACCGTCCGTGACCTGCGGAGGCACAACCGTTCCCTCCTGCTGTCGAAACTGTACTTCGACGGCCCGCTGTCGCGGCACGAGCTCAGCCAGCTCACCGGATTGAGCGCGGCCACGGTCAGCAACGTGACCGCCGAACTGGGCGAAGAACGGCTCATCACCGAAGCGGGCCAGGTCGAGTCGGACGGCGGCCGGCCGCGCGTGCTGCTGCGGGTCGACCCGGCGTACGGGCACGTCGTGGGCGTCGACATCGGGGAGACCGGCGTCAAGGTCGAGCTGTTCGACCTGGCGATGAACCGCCTCGCGACGGTCGAGCACCCGCTGCCGAAGGCCCCGGACCCGGCGACGGCGGTCGAGCAGGTGACGTCCGGGCTGCGGGAGGTGTTCGCGAGCGCGGGCATCGACGACTCGGCGGTGCTGGGCGTCGGCATCGGCGTGCCGGGCACGGTCGAGCAGGGATCGCGGGTGCTGGTGCACGCGCCGACGGTCGGCTGGGACGCGGTGCCGCTGGTTTCGCTCCTGCGGGAGGCCGGCGTGGGGCTGCCGTTGTTCGTGGACAACGGCGCGAAGACGCAGGGCCAGGCGGAGATGTGGTTCGGCGCCGGCCGGGGGGCCCGCCACGCGGTGATCGCGCTGATCGGCTCGGGCGTGGGCGCGGCGGTGGTGACGGACGGGACGACGTACCGAGGGTCGACGAGCAGCGCGGGCGAGTGGGGCCACACGACGATCGCGTACGGCGGCAACGACTGCCGCTGCGGAGCCCGCGGGTGCCTGGAGGCGTACATCGGCGCGGGCGGAGTGCTGGCCCGGTACCGGCGGGTGCGCGGCAAGGAGGTCCCGGGCGAGGACGAGCAGGCCCAGTTCGCGGCCTTGCTGGAAGCTTTTTCGAAATCGAAGACGGCGGCCCGGGTCCTCGACGAAACGGCCGGCTACCTCGGCGCGGGGATCGCGAACCTGATCAACTTGTTCAACCCGGAGCGCATAGTGATCGGCGGGTGGGCCGGGCTGGCGTTGGGCGAGCTCCTGCTGCCCCGAATCCGCGAGGCGGCGGGCGAGCACGCGCTGCGGCACCCGTTCAGCCAGACATCGATCCAGCTGGGATCCCTGGGCCTGGACGCGGTGGCGACAGGAGCGGCAACGCTACCGGTGGCGGACCTGCTGGACCAGGGAGCGACATCGAGGATCGTGAAGCCGGGAGCCCCGGACTCCGACGCGGCCTGAGCAGTTCACAGCAGACCATCGAGCGCTTTGCGCCAGCCCGACCGACGCGACAGCTTTCACCACACGGCCACAGGCAAGCGACCTCGAGAACAAGCACCGACGAGGACCCAGACCCCCGCGCACCCCGATCCGAAGCCAGAACACGGCCGGCAGCGCCGGGTCAAGGCATCTTTCCCGCCTTGACGCGGTGTTGCCGGCCGTAGTCACAATGAGGGCTTCGGGGTGCCGGAAGGTTGGCCACGCCAGCATCGGAGTGCCGAAAGGCCGGCCGCGCCAGCGTCAGGGTGCCGGAAGGTTCACCGCGCCAGCATCGGGATGCCGGAAGGCTAGCCGCGCCAGCATCAGGGTGCCGGAAGGGCCGCCGCGCCAGCATCGGGATGCCGAAAGGCTAGCCGCGCCAGCATTAGGGCGCCGGAAGGCTGGCCGCAACAGCCTCGAGGGTGCCGGAAGGGCCGCCGCGCCAGCATCGGGATGCCGAAAGGCTAGCCGCGCCAGCATTAGGGCGCCGGAAGGCTGGCCGCAACAGCCTCGA
>NZ_JBFBBQ010000085.1:25463-37753 GCF_040682775.1 Amycolatopsis sp. NPDC051106
AGGGTGCCGGAAGGGCCGCCGCGCCAGCATCGGGGCGCCGGAAGGTTCACCGCGCCGGCATCGGGGCCGGAAGGTCCACCACGACAACATCGGGATGCCGGCAGCTCATCTGCCCACAACGGGCCAACCCCGTCGACGACCGCCCCCGCGCAGAGCCCACCCTCCCCGGGGGTCCATCCCCGCTCCAGCGTATCGACCCCACCCGACAAAACCCGACCCAATCCCGCACCAGCCCCCCACCTGTCCCCAACCCGCCAACCCTGTGGACAACCCCATGCCCCACTGACCGGAACCCCACCCAACGCCCCGACCGAGTCCCCCACCCACCCTTAATTCGGGTTGAAAAAAAATGACCGTCCGACGGTTGCCCGGCTTGTCTGGACCATGCATACTTTGTTGCCAAGCGCAACAAAGGTCTGAACCACCTCACGGCCCATCCCCCGCCCCGGGTCGTGAAGCCCGGTCGCGCCTGCCGCCGCCCCGGCATGCGAGGCCACCTCCCCCTCCCGCGTTTCGTGCTGCGCGCGGAACGCCGGTCCCCCTGGTGAGAGAGGCGACAACGATGTCCACCTCGTTCCGCAGAACCCGCAAGCCCCGCAAGACGCGTAAGTTGCGAAGAGCAGCAGCCCTCTTCGCCGCTGCCTCCCTGCTGTTCGTCGGTCAGCAGGCGCTGAGCGCACCCGCCGCCGAAGCCGCGGCCACCTTCACCGACGACTTCAACGGCCCCGCGGGCGCCGCCGTCGACGGGTCGAAGTGGCAGCTCGAAACCGGCGACAACGTCAACAACCACGAGCGGCAGTACTACACGTCGGGCACCAACAACGCCCAGCTCGACGGCCAGGGCCACCTCGTCATCACCGCCAAGAAGGAAAACCCCGGCAACTACAACTGCTGGTACGGCCGCTGCGAGTACACCTCCGCGCGGCTGAACACCGCCGGCAAGTTCAGCCAGGCCTACGGCCACTTCGAGACGCGCATGAAACTTCCGCGCGGGCAGGGCATGTGGCCGGCGTTCTGGATGCTCGGCGGCGGAAACTGGCCCACCGACGGCGAAATCGACATCATGGAGAACGTCGGGTTCGAGCCGAACACCGTGCACGGCACCATCCACGGCCCCGGCTACTCCGGCTCCGGCGGCATCGGCGCGGGTTACAGCGGCCCCAACTTCTCCGACGACTTCCACACCTACGCCATCGACTGGGCACCCAACCAGATCAAGTGGTACGTCGACGGGAACCTCTACCAGACCCGCACGCCGTCCGACCTGAACGGCAACCGCTGGGTCTACGACCACGGCTTCTTCCTCATCATGAACCTCGCCGTCGGCGGGTACTGGCCGGGCGACCCCAACAGCAGCACGCAGTTCCCGCAGCAGCTGGTCGTCGACTACGTCCACGTCACCAATGACACCGGTGGCGGCACCCCGAGCGGGCGCACCGGGCGGATCACCGGCATCGGCGGCAAGTGCGTCGACGTCGCGGGCGCGAACTCCGCCAACGGCACGCCGATCCAGATCACCGACTGCAACGGCAACGCCGCGCAGAACTGGACCATCGGCACCGACGGCACGATCCGCGCGCTCGGCAAGTGCATGGACGTCAACGCGGCCGGAACCGCCGACGGGACACCGGTGCAGCTCTACGACTGCAACGGAACCGGTGCCCAGCAATGGGTCGTGACCGGGGCGAAGGACATCGTGAACCCCAACGCGAACAAGTGCCTCGACGCCACCGGCAACAGCTCCGCGAACGGCACCCGCCTGCAGATCTGGACCTGCGGCGGCGGCGCCAACCAGAAGTGGACCACTCCCTGATCCACCACCTCGGGTAAGCGGGCCCCGCCCGGCCCGCTTACCCGGCACTATTTCCTTCCCCCACAAGGAGAATCACAGTGCGACGTTTCCTCGTCGCGCTAATGGGGTGTGCCCTGTTAGCGCTTTCCTTCCTCACCACCGGCTCCGCCCAAGCCGCCGTCGAGGCCGGGCCGTCCGCGAGCCAGCTGCTCGCGAAGACGACGTCCTGCCAGCAGATCTCGAACGGCAAGTACTCCTTCGACGAAGGCGGCGCGGCGACCGTGCCCGTCTGCCAGGCCAACGGCGCCGTGTTCTTCACGGCCGACATGGACATCGACTGCGACGGCGTCCGCACGTCGCAGTGCAACGAGCAGACCGACTGCTGCTTCTACCCGGACACGGCGTTCCACACCTCGACCGACCAGCCCCTGAACGCGGCGCAGCTGCCCTACATCGTGCTGCCGCAGCCGACGTCCACTTGGGACTACCGCAACTACGGCATCGACGGCGGTTCCGTCGTGGCGGTGGTCTACAACAACCAGGTCACCTACGCCGTGGTCGGCGACACCGGCCCGACGAGCATCATCGGTGAGGCGTCCTACGCCACCGCCGTGAACCTCGGCATCAACCCGGATCCGTCGAACGGCGGCACCGAGGGCCCGGTGACGTACATCGTGTTCCCGAACACGCACGTCGACCCGATCGAGAACCACGCCACCGCCACCAGCCTCGGCGAGCAGGTCGCCACGCAGTTCGCCGGCGGCACCACCACGCCGCCCGCCGGGAACGCGGGGCAGATCACCGGCATCGGCGGCAAGTGCGTCGACGTCAACGCGGCGAGCAACGCCAACGGCACCGCGGTCCAGCTGTACGACTGCAACGGTTCCACCGCTCAGAAGTGGACGGTCGGCACCGACGGCACGGTCCGCGCGCTCGGCAAGTGCCTCGACGTCACCAGCGAACGGCACCCCGACCCAGCTGTGGGACTGCAACGGGTCGAACGCGCAGAAGTGGTCGGCCAACGGCTCGCGGAACCTCGTGAACGCCGGCTCCGGCAAGTGCCTCGACGCCACGGGCAACTCGAGTGCGAACGGCACCCGGCTCCAGATCTGGACCTGCGGGACCGGCGCGAACCAGAAGTGGACTCTGCCATGAGAAAACGCTCTCTGCTCTCCATGCTCGGGGTGACCGCGCTCGCCGCCGCCACCTTCGCCGTGCCCGCGCAGGCCGCGGGCGAGACCGTCAACGTCTGGCTCACCACCACCGACGACGCCAAGGGCGTCAACGTCACCCGCGGCCTGCAGCAGCAGACGCCGATCAGCTTCACCGCGGGCACCGGGACCGGCGGCCAGACCATCAACGTCAACGAAAACACGACCTACCAGCAGTTCGAGGGCGCGGGCGCGTCGTTCACCGACTCCGCCGCGTGGCTGCTCAACTCGAGCAACCTGCTCAGCGCCACCACCCGCAACCAGGTCATGCAGAAGCTGTTCGACCCGAACGCGGGCATCGGCATCAGCTTCCTCCGCAACCCGATCGGCGCGTCGGACATCGCGCGCTACAGCTACACATTCGACGACGTGCCGGCCGGGCAGACCGACCCGAACCTGACGAAGTTCTCCATCGCGCACGACCAGACCGACGTCCTGCCGCTGACCAAGCAGGCGTTGCAGCTCAACCCGCAGATCAAGGTCATGGCGTCGCCGTGGAGCGCGCCGCCGTGGATGAAGGACAACGACAGCTACCTGCTCGGCTGGGTCGAGTCGCAGTTCTACCCGGCCTACGCGCAGTACTTCGTCAAGTACGTCCAGGCCTACCAGGCCGCCGGCGTGCCGATCAACTACCTGTCGGTCCAGAACGAGCCGACGTGCTGCGCGAGCTACCCGTCGACCAACTGGAACGGCGCGGGGCTGGCGTACTTCACCAAGACCAACCTGCTGCCGGCACTGCAGAACGCCGGCCTGTCCACCAAGGTCCTCGCACTCGACTGGAACTGGGACCAGTACCAGTCCTTCGCCGCGCCCACAATGGACGATGCCGCGATCCGCAGCCACCCGAACTTCGGTGGCATGGCGTGGCACGGGTACGGCGGCAACGTCTCGCAGCAGACGACCGTGCACAACCAGTACCCGAGCGTGAACGCGTACTCGACCGAGCACTCGGGCGGCACCTGGGTGTCGAACCAGCAGGCCGAGGACATGACGAACATCGTCGACTACACGCGCAACTGGAGCCGCACGGTCACCAAGTGGAGCCTGGCGATGGACCAGGCGCACAACCCGCACAACGGCGGCTGCGACACCTGCACTGGCCTGGTGACGGTCCACAATGGAGACGGTCGCAACGGCCAGGTCGACTACACCGTCGAGTACTACACGATGGGTCACCTGACGAAGTTCGTGAAGCCGGGCGCGTACCGGATCGACTCGAACGACAACTCGACCGTGCGCAACGTCGCCTGGAAGAACCCGGACGGCTCGAAGGCGCTCATCGCGTACAACACCAGCACCGGCAACCAGAGCGTGCGCGTGAACTGGGGCAACTCCTCGTTCACCTACACCCTGCCCGGCCACACGTCGGCGACGTTCACCTGGGCCGGCAACCAGGGCAGCGGCGGCAGCACCGGCAAGACCGGCCCGATCACCGGACTCGGCGGCAAGTGCCTGGACGTCGCTAACGCCAGCAGCGCCAACGGCGCGGCCGTCCAGCTCTACGACTGCAACGGCTCGAGCGCGCAGCAGTGGACGGTCGGCACCGACGGCACGATCCGCGCGCTGGGCAAGTGCCTCGACGTGACCGGACTGTCCACGGCGGACGGTGCCCAGCTGCAGCTGTGGGACTGCGGCGGGACGGCGAACCAGAGGTGGGCGGCGACGGCGGCCCGGGACATCGTCGGGGCGGCGTCGAACAAGTGCCTGGACGCGACTGGCAATTCGAGTGCGAACGGCACCCGGCTGCAGATCTGGACATGCACTGGCGCGGCCAATCAGAAGTGGAGTGTGCCCGCATGAGGAAACTGGCAGTGACAACCGGGGCTCCGTCCCGGGCCGGGGGCTCCGCCACCCGGAACCCCCGAAGAGCAGCGGTATTCGGCGCTCTTGTAGCAGCAGCATCGGCGCTGGTGCTCGCCCCGGGAGTCGCACAGGCGGCGACCGGGCCCATCACCGGCCTCGGCGGCAAGTGCGTCGACGTCAACGCGGCGAGCACCACCAACGGGACGGCGATCCAGCTGTACGACTGCAACGGCTCGAACGCTCAACAGTGGACGGTCGGCTCCGACGGATCCCTGCAGGCGCTGGGCAAGTGCCTCGACGTGACCAGCGCGGGCACGGCGAACGGCACGACGATCCAGCTCTGGGACTGCAACGGCTCCACCGCCCAGAAGTGGACGGCCAACGCGGCCAAGAACCTGGTCAACACCGGGTCGGGCAAGTGCCTCGACGCCACCGGCAACTCCAGCGCGAACGGGACGCGGCTGCAGATCTGGACGTGCGCGAGCACGGCCAACCAGCAGTGGACGCTTCCCTCCGGCGGCACGACCCCGCCGCCCGGCCCGGGCGTGATGGCCGTCGCGCCGTACCTCTACAACGGCTGGGGCAACCCGCCGAGCCCGCAGACGATCCAGAACGCCACCGGCGTCAAGTGGTTCACGCTGGCGTTCGTCCTGTCCAACGGTTACTGCAACCCGATGTGGGACGGCGGGCGCGCGCTGACCGGCGGCGTCGACCAGAACACCGTCAACGCGGTGCGCGCGGGCGGCGGCGACGTCATCCCGTCGTTCGGCGGCTACTCCGGCAACAAGCTGGAGTCGTCGTGCGGCAGCGCGGGTGAGCTGGCGGCGGCGTACCAGAAGGTGATCAACGCCTACGGTCTCAAGGCGATCGACATCGACATCGAGGCCGACGCCTACAGCAACCCGACCGTCCAGCAGCGCACGGTCGACGCGCTGAAGACGGTCCGGGCGAACAACCCGGGGATCAAGCTGTACGTCACCTTCGGCACCGGTCAGTCCGGTCCGGACAACAGCCTGGTCAACCGGGCGGCGCAGTCGGGTCTGACGGTCGACGGCTGGGTCATCATGCCGTTCGACTTCGGCGGCGCCGGCCAGAACATGGGCACGCTCACGCAGCGGGCGGCCGAGGGCCTCAAGAACGTCGTCAAGTCGGCTTACGGCTACGACGACGACACGGCCTACCGGCACATGGGCATCTCGTCGATGAACGGCATCACCGACAACAACGAGACGGTCACGCTCAACGACTTCACCACGATCCTGGCCTACGCGAACCAGCACCACCTGGCCCGGTTGACGTTCTGGTCGGCCAACCGCGACCGCCCCTGTCCGGGCGCCTACCCGAACGACGACACCTGTTCGGGTGTTTCCCAGCAGGCGTGGGACTTCACGAGGATCTTCGCCCGCTACGCCGGCTGACCCCGGCACGAGAAAGCCTTTGAAGGCCACCATGAGGGAACTGGACGCCCTCATGGTGGCCTTCAGAGCATTGGGGCTTGGGCTGCCGGACCGTGACACTGGGGAGGCCCCGGCCCGGCAGCGGTGTGGTTCCGCCGGCCGCTGGGGGTCTCCGGCGGCGAAACCGCTCAGAGGTTATCGACCCGGAACCGGTTTTGGTGCCTCCGGATGGCGAAGATGCCCGATCGGGCACCCTAGACTGGCCGCCGTGTCCGAATCGACGGTGGCCGACGTCCTGGCCGAGCTGGCCGCGCTCGAAGATCCCAAGGTCCGCGCCGTGAACGAGAACCACGGCGACGACCACGGCGTGAACCTGACCAAGCTGCGCGCGGTCGCGAAGCGGCTGAAGACGCAGCAGGACCTCGCCCGTGAGCTGTGGGCCACCGACGAGACGGCGGCGAAGCTCCTCGCGACGTTGATCTGCCGCCCGAAGGCGTTCGAGCGCGACGAGCTGGACGCCATGCTGCGGAGCGCCCGCACCCCCAAGGTGCACGACTGGCTCGTCAACTACGTCGTGAAGAAGAGCCCGCACGCCGGCGAACTCCGGCGAAGCTGGTTCGCCGACCCGGACCCGGTGGTCGCGAGCGCCGGCTGGGCGTTGACCACCGAAAGCGTCGCGAAGCAGCCCGAGGGCCTCGACGATCTGCTCGACGTCATCGAGAAGGAGATGAAGGACGCGCCGGACCGCCTCCAGTGGGCGATGAACCACTGCCTGGCGCAAATCGGGATCGAATCCGTCGAACACCGCGCCCGCGCCATCGAAATCGGCGAACGCCTCGAGGTGCTCAAGGACTACCCGACGCCGCCGGGCTGCACGTCGCCGTTCGCGCCGGTCTGGATCACCGAGGTCGTGCGCCGCAAGAAGTAGTCAGTCGGCCGCGACGGCCGCCCGGGCCGCGTCGGCGCGGTCGGCGTACGCCTCGACCAGCTGTTCCTCGGCGTCCTCGAGGTACTTCATCAGCAGCTGCTCCGCGCCCGGCCCGTCGCCGGCCTCGATGCGGTCGAGGATCTCGTGGTTGCGGGGCAGGTAGCGCTCGTGGAAGCGGCGCGGCTCGGCCATGATGTGGAAGACCAGCCGCAGCTCGGCGGTCAGCCTGCCGACCAGCTCGTTGACGCGCTCGCTGCCGGACAGCGCGGCCAGCTCCTGGTGGAACCACACGTTCGCGGTGCCGAGGTCCTTCCAGTTGCCGGTGCGCGCGGCCTCGTCGCCGATGTCGACCTTCTCCTTGATCCGCGCGAACGTGGCGGGCTTCGCCGTCACCCCGCGGACCGCCGCGCACTCGATGATCTTGCGGACGCGGTAGATGTCGACGACGTCCTCGATGCTCGGGATGCGGACGAAGACCCCGCGGTTGAGCTCGTGGGCCAGCAGCCGTTCGTGCGTGAGCAGCCGGAACGCCTCGCGGAGAGTGTTGCGGGAGACGCCGAGCGCGTTGCCGATGTCCTGCTCCGACAGCCGGCCGCCGGGAAGGAAGAAGCCCTCGGCGATGCGCTTGCGCAGGACGCCGGCCACCCGCTCGGCCGTGCTCTTGCGGCTGACCAGACCGCGGTCGGCCTCCAGGCCCGGGACGTCACTGTCTTCGATGACCACCTCAACGATGGTACCCGTCACACCGAGGACGATCCAATTGCCGTCTTGTGGAATTGTTCAACAATCCCTACTGTGTGAGGCACGCCACGATGAGACACTGGCCAGGAGGTACCCATGACTGCGACTACTGCTACCGAGGCCCGGCCGTTCGACTGGTTCCGCACGCTCGGCAAACGCGGGCGGCGGGCCTTCGTGGGCGCGTTCGGCGGCTACGGCCTGGACTCGTTCGACTACCAGACCCTGCCGCTCGGCCTGGCCGCGATCACCGCGTACTTCGGCATTTCGAGCGGTGAAGCCGGCCTGCTCGGCACGACGACGCTGGTCGTGTCGGCCATCGGCGGCGTCGGCGCCGGCATGCTGGCCGACCGGATCGGCCGCGTCCGCACGCTCCAGATCACCATCGCGATGTACACGATCTTCACGGTGCTCTGCGGGTTCGCGCCGAACTTCGAGACGCTGCTGGTCTTCCGCGCCCTGCAGGGCCTGGGCTTCGGCGGCGAGTGGGCGGCCGGCGCCGCGCTGGTCGCGGAGTACTCCTCGGCCCGCTACCGCGGCCGGACCGTGGCGTTCGTGCAGAGCGCGTGGGCGGTCGGCTGGGGCCTCTCGGTGGTCGTCTACACCGTGGTGTTCAGCGTCGCGAGCGACGACGTGGCCTGGCGCATCATGTTCTGGACCGGGGTCATCCCCGCGCTGCTGGTGCTGTGGGTCCGCAAAAGCGTCAAGGACGCGCCGCGCGCCGAGGAACGCCTGAAGGCCGAACGCCCGAAGGGCACGCTCCTCAAGATCTTCAAGCCCGACCTGCTGCGCACGACGTTCTTCGCCGCGCTGCTCGCCACCGGCGTCCAGGGCGGGTACTACACGATCTCGACGTGGCTGCCGTCCTACCTGAAGAAGACGCGCGAGCTGACCGTGATCGGCACCGGTGGGTACCTCGCGTTCCTCATCACCGGCGCCTTCGTCGGCTACGTCTGCGGCGGCTACCTCACGGACCTGATGGGGCGCAAGAAAACCTTCCTGACCTTCGCGATCCTGTCGGCCGGGCTGATCGTCGCGTACACGCAGATCCCCAAGGGCGCCAACGGGCTCGTGCTCGTCCTGGGCTTCCCGCTCGGCTTCTCGATGTCCGCCATCTTCAGCGGCTTCGGGGCGTACCTCGCCGAGCTGTACCCGACGTCGCTGCGCGGGACGGGACAGGGCTTCACGTACAACTTCGGCCGCGCGGTCGGCGCGATCTTCCCGACCGTCGTGGGCTTCCTCGGGGCGGGCGGCGCGATCGTGTTCGGCGCGCTGGGATACGGCATCGCCGTGCTGGCCCTGCTGGGACTGCCGGAGACCCGGGGTATCGAACTCGTCGACTGAGGGGGAACTCATGACGACCTTTGACGAACCCGCGACGTTCACCCCCGCGCAGGCGCGCGAAGTGTTCCGCCGCGGCACCGCCCGCCCCACCACGGGCTGGGCCAACGGCTTCACCCAGACCAACCTGATCGCCGTGCCCGAGGACTGGGCCTACGACGTCCTGCTGTTCTGCACCCGCAACCCGCAGCCGTGCCCGGTGCTCGACGTCACCGACCCCGGTGACCCGGCCACCCGGCTCGCCGAGGGCGCGGACCTGCGCACCGACCTGCCGCGCTACCGGATCTGGCAGAACGGCGTGCTGGCCGGCGAGGTGTCCGACGCGACCGGCCTGTGGCGCAGCGACATGGTCGCCTTCTCGATCGGCTGCAGCTTCACGTTCGAGACGGCGCTCGCCGCCGAGAGCGTCCCGCTGCGGCACGTCGACCAGGGCCGCAACGTCGCGATGTACGTGACGAACCGGCAGTGCGAGCCCGCCGGCCGGCTCTTCGGGCCGATGGTCGTGTCGATGCGGCAGATCCCGGAAGACCGCGTCGACGACGCCATCCGGATCACCCGCGCGATGCCGGCCGTGCACGGCGCGCCCGTGCACGTCGGCGATCCGCGGGCGCTCGGGATCGAGGACCTCGCGCGGCCGGACTTCGGGGATCCCGTCGACGCGGAGCGGGGTGACGTCCCGGTGTTCTGGGCCTGCGGGGTCACCCCGCAGGCGGCGCTGATGGCGTCGCGGCCCCCGTTCGCGATCACCCACGCGCCCGGGTACATGTTCATCACCGACCGACACGACAGCGAATACCGGGTGGACTGAAATGGACCTGAACAGCGACCTCGGCGAGGGCTTCGGCGCCTGGAAGATGGGCGACGACGAAGCCATGCTCGACATCGTGACCAGCGCGAACGTCGCGTGCGGCTTCCACGCCGGCGACCCGTCGGTGATGCGGCGGGTGTGCGAGCTGGCGGCCGAACGCGGCGTCGCGATCGGGGCGCACGTCGGGTACCACGACCTGGCCGGGTTCGGCCGGCGCGCGCTCGACGTCGCACCGGACGACCTGGCGGACGAGGTGCTCTACCAGATCGGCGCCCTGGACGCGTTCGCCCGCGCGGCGGGCAGCCGCGTGACGTACGTGAAGCCGCACGGCGCGCTGTACAACACCGCGGCGGTGGACGTCGAGCAGGCCGCGGCGATCGTCGAGGGCCTGCGCCGGTACGACCCCGCGCTCGCGCTGCTCTGCCTGCCGGACTCGGAAATGCAGCGGCAGGCGGAAAAAGCGGGCGTGGTGGCGTACGCGGAGGCGTTCGCCGACCGGGCGTACACCCCCGAGGGCAAGCTCGTGTCGCGCAAGAAGCCGGGCGCGGTCCTGCACGACGCGGCGGCGGTGGCCGAGCGGGCGGTCGGCATGGCGACCGGCGGCGGTGTCGTGACGGCGGACGGCGACCGGCTCGACCTGCGCCCGGATTCCCTGTGCGTGCACGGGGACACGCCGGGCGCGGTGGAGCTGGCCCGCCGGATCCGCGACGGCCTGGCCGCCGCGGACGTCACGCTCGCCGCGTTCACCGGATGACCGTCCGGCTGCTGCCGTGCGGGCGGCGCGCGGTGCTGGTGGAGCTGGACGACGTGCTCGGTTTCCAGGCGGCCGTGACGTCGTCGGACCTGGCGGGGGTCGAGGAGCTGGTCCCGGCGGCGCGGACGCTGCTCGTCCGCTTCGACCCCGCGGTGACGGACGACGGACGCCTGGGCGCGCTGTTGCGCGAGGTGTCCCCTGTGGACACTGCGGTGTCCGCTTCGGCCGAGGTGGTGATCCCGGTGCGGTACGACGGCGAGGATCTGGCCGACGTCGCCGCCGAGGCGGGCTTGAGCGTCTCCGAGGTGATCTCCCGGCACAGCGGGGGTTCCTACGTCTCGGCGTTCTGCGGTTTCGCACCGGGGTTCGCGTACCTGTCCGGTCTGGACCCGGTGCTGCACGTGTCGCGCCGGTCGACGCCCCGGACCCGCATCCCGGCGGGTTCGGTGGCGATCGCCGGGGAGTACAGCGCGGTGTACCCGAGCGCGTCGCCCGGCGGCTGGCGGCTGCTCGGCCGGACGGACGTGCCGGTGTGGGACGTCGACCGCGATCCGCCGAACCTCCTGCCACCGGGCACGCGAGTGCGGTTCGAGGCGGTGACGACGTGAAGCTCGAAGTCGTGCGGCCGGGGTTCACGACGACGGTGCAGGACCTCGGCCGGCCCGGGCACGCGGCCCTCGGCGTCGGCCGGTCCGGCGCCGCGGATCGCGGGTCGTACCGGCTGGCCAACCGGCTCGTCGGCAATCCTCCCGGCGCCGCGGCCCTGGAAGTGACGCTCGGCGGGCTGGTGCTGCGCGCGTCGGCCGTCACGACGGTGGCGGTGACCGGCGCGCTGTGCCCGGTGTCGCCGGGTGGCATGAACGCGCCGATGACGTTGTGGCCCGGAGACGAACTCGTGCTGGGCACGGCTTCCGCCGGCTTGCGCTGTTACGTGGCGGTGCGCGGCGGGATCGACGTCGCCCCGGTGCTGGGCTCACGGTCCACCGACACGCTCGGCAAGCTGGGGCCGCCGCCGCTCGCGGCCGGGATGCTGCTGCCGGTGGGCACGCCCGGCGCCTTCCCGGCGGCCGACCTGGCCCCGCGCGCGGCCTTGCCGGCGGCGCCGGTCCTGCGCGTCACGCCGGGACCGCGTCGCGACTGGTTCGCTTCGCCGGACCAGCTGCTGTCCACTGTGTACACGGTCTCGCCGGACTCGGACCGCGTCGGCATCCGGCTGACCGGACCCGCCCTCGAGCGGCTCCGCCACGACGAGCTGCCGTCCGAGGCGTGCGTGCCCGGGTCGGTGCAGGTGCCGCCCTCGGGGCGGCCGATCCTGTTCCACGCGGACTCCCCGACGACCGGCGGCTACCCGGTGATCGCGGTCGTCGAGGAGGACGACCTCGATGTGGCGGCCCAGCTGCGTCCGGGTCAGGCAGTGAGCTTCCGTCCCGCGTCGTGGGGGGGGGGGCGGGGGTGGGCGGCCCGCCCCCCCCACCCCCCCGCGCGATGCCCCGCCCCCCCCCCCTGGTTTTATAACCC
>NZ_JBFBBQ010000086.1:0-37329 GCF_040682775.1 Amycolatopsis sp. NPDC051106
CGTCAGACGCACCGAACGCCACATTGGGTGCGTCTGACGCAACCAACGCCACATTGGGGCGCTTGGGCCCGGTGCCGTGGGTGCTCTCGGCCCGGTCGGAGGCGGCGGTCCGCGATCGGGCGGCCGCACTGGCCGAGTCGGCCGGGCAGCACGGGATCGCCGAGGTCGGCTGGTCACTGGTCGGCACCCGGTCGGCCTTCGAGCACCGGGCCGTGGTTGTCGGCGACGACCACGGCGAACTGGTGGCCGGGCTGCGCGGCATCGCCGCCGGTGAGCCGGGCCCGGCCGTGGTCAGCGGGATTGCCGGACCAACGGGGGAGACCGTCTTCGTCTTCCCCGGTCAGGGTGCGCAGTGGGCGGGGATGGCGGCCGGGCTGCTCGACGAGTCGCCGGTGTTCGCCGAGCGGATGGCGGACTGCGCCGCCGCGCTCGCCCCGCACGTGGACTGGTCGTTGACCGACGTCCTGGCCGACGCGGAGGCCTTGGAACGGGTCGACGTCGTGCAGCCGGTGTCGTGGGCGGTGATGGTGTCCCTCGCCGCTCTCTGGCGGGCACACGGGGTCGAGCCCGACGCGGTCGTCGGGCATTCCCAGGGCGAGATCGCCGCGGCTGTGGTCGCGGGTGGGCTGTCCCTCGAGGACGGTGCCCGGGTGGCCGCCCTGCGCAGCAAGGCGATCGCGGCCGGGCTCGCGGGCCTCGGCGGGATGGCGTGGATCGCCGCCCCGGAGTCCGTGGTCACCCCGATGCTGGAGCCGTACGACGGGCGGCTCTCCCTCGCCGCGGTGAACGGGCCCGCGTCGGTCGTCGTTTCCGGCGAAGTCGAAGCCCTCGAAGCCCTGATCGCCGGCGCCGGTGACCTGCGCGTCCGCCGGATCCCGGTGGACTACGCGTCGCATTCCGCCGCGGTCGAGGCGATCGAGGCCGAGCTGCGGGAGGTCCTCGCGCCGGTCCGGCCCCGGACCTCGGCGATCACCTACGTCTCCGGCGTCACCGGCACCCCGGTCGACACCGCCACTCTCGACGCCGGGTACTGGTACCGCAACCTGCGTCAGCCGGTCCGGTTCCACGACGCCACGAAGACGCTCATCGAAGCCGGCCACCGGTTCTTCGTCGAAGTCAGCCCGCACCCGGTGCTCGGCGGCGGCATCGAAGAGACCCTGGACGAGACGGCGGAGAGCGCGGCCGTCGTCGGTACCCTGCGCCGCAACGCGGGCGACCTCCGGCGGTTCCTGACCTCCCTGTCCCAGCTGTGGGCGCACGGTCACGACGTCGACTGGCCGGTCCTCTACCCGGTCAAGCGGACGGTTCCACTGCCGACGTACCCGTTCCAGCGTCAGCGGTTCTGGCTCGAACCGCGCTCCGCGGCGCCGGTCGTCCGGTCCACAGTGGACGACCTGCGCTACGAGGTCCGCTGGAGCCCCGTCACCACTCCCCGTGCCACCACGCTCGACGCGGGCTGGCTGGCCGTCGTGCCCGCCGGGCCGGACTTCCGGGACCTGCTCGGCCCGGACGTCCGCGTGCTCGAAGTGTCCACCGAGGATCGCGAGGAGCTGGCGGAGCTGCTGGCCGTCGAAGACAACCCGGCCGGGGTGGTCTCCCTGCTCGCGCTGAACGACGAGCCACACGCCGAGCACCCCGTGCTCACCGCCGGGCTCGCCGGCAACGTCGTGCTCACGCAGGCGCTGGCCGACTCCGGGATCGCCGCCCCGCTGTGGTTCGCGACCCGCGGCGCCGTCTCCACCGGCCCGGGCGAACCCCTGCACAGCCCGGCCCAGGCGATGGCCTGGGGCCTCGGCGGGATCCTCGGCCTCGACCAGCCCGACCGCTGGGGCGGCCTCGTCGACCTGCCGCCCGTCACGGACGCCACGACCGCGGGCCGGCTCGCGGCCGTCCTCACCGGCCACGACGGCGAAGACCAGGTGGCCCTGCGGCCGTCGGGGGTGTTCGCCCGCCGGCTGGTCCGCGCGGCGGCGTCCCCGCCCGTCCGCTGGCAGCCGCACGGCACGGCGCTGGTCACCGGCGGTACCGGCGCGCTCGGCGGACAGGTGGCCCGCTGGCTCGCCGCGAACGGTGCCGAGCACCTGGTGCTCCTGAGCCGCCAGGGCGAACACGCGCCCGGGGCCGCGGAACTCACGGGCGAGCTGTCCGCACTCGGGACGAAGGTCACCGTCGCCGCCTGCGACGTCTCGGACCGCGACGCCCTGCGCGAGCTGCTCGCGGAGCTGCCGCCGGTGAACGCCGTGGTCCACACCGCGGGCGCGGTGGACGTCGAACGGCCGATCACGGCCCTGACCCTGGCCGACTTCGCCGAGCTGGCCGAGGCCAAGGTCCGGGGCGCGCGGAACCTCGACGAACTGTGCGGCGACGTGGACGCGTTCGTCCTGTTCTCCTCCGGCGCCGGCGTCTGGGGCAACGCGGGCCAGGCCGGTTACGCGGCGGCGAACGCCTTCCTGGACGCACTGGCCCAGCAGCGGCGCGATCGCGGGCTCCCGGCGACGTCGATCGCCTGGGGTGCCTGGGCGGGCGGCGGCATGGTGGACGAGAACGTCGGCGCGCAGCTCGAACGGCGCGGGGTGCCGATGATGCGGCCCGAGCTGGCCGTCACCGCGATCCGGCCGTCGGTCGACACCGGCGGCCCGACGAGCGTCGTCGCCGACATCGACTGGGCGAAGTTCACCCCGCTCTACACCGCGGCGCGGCACCGCCCCTTGCTGCGCGAGCTGCCCGAAGCGCAGCAGGAATCCCCGGTGGACAGTGACGGCGAGCTGGCGAAGCGGCTGCGTGCGGCGTCGGAAAACGAACGCGAGCGGGTCGTGCTCGACCTGGTCCGCGCGGAGGCCGCCACGGTGCTCGGCTTCCCCGGCCGCGACGCCGTCCGGCCCACGCAGACGTTGAAGGAGCTCGGGTTCGACTCGCTGACCGCGCTCGACCTGCGCAACCGGCTCGGCGCGGCGACCGGGCTGAAGCTGCCCGCCACGCTGGTCTTCGACTACCCGACCCCCGCCGCCGTTGCCCAGCACGTGCTCGAAGGGCTGTTCGTCACGGACACCGCGACCGACGAGCTGGACCGGATCGAGGCCGAGCTGGCCGCCCTCCCCGCCGAGCTGGTCGCCGCCCGGCTGCGGAAGCTGCTGTGGAAGTGGGACGACACAGGCGACGACCCCGGCGACGACGACGGCCTGGAACTCGACACGGCGACCGACGACGAGATGTTCGCGGCGATCGACCGAGAACTCGGAATCTCTTGACGTGACCGGAAAACCTTCCCAGGAGCGGACGCAGATGCGCAACGAGGACAAGCTCCGTGACTACCTCAAGCGGGTCACGGCCGATCTGAAGCTGGCCAACCGCCGCCTGCACGACGTCACCGAGCGCCGCGCCGAACCGATCGCCGTGGTGTCCATGAGCTGCCGGTTCCCCGGCGGGGTGACCGACCCCGAGCAGCTCTGGGACCTGCTCGCCGAGGGCCGCGACGCCGTGTCGCCGTGGCCCGCCGACCGCGGCTGGGACCCGGACCTCTACGACCCCGACCCGGAGCGGATCGGCCGCAGCTACGTCCGCGACGGCTGCTTCCTGACCGACGCGGCGCAGTTCGACCCGGCGTTCTTCGGCATCTCCCCGCGCGAGGCCGTGGCGATGGACCCGCAGCAGCGGCTCCTGCTGGAGACGACCTGGGAGGCCTTCGAGCGGGCGAAGCTCGACGCGGCGGCCCTGCGCGGCAGCAAGACCGGCGTGTTCGTCGGCGCCAGCAACCAGGGCTACGCCGGCGGCATGGTCACCGCGCCCGAAGGCCTGGAAGGACTGCTGCTCACCGGCGGTTCGGCCGCGGTGCTGTCCGGCCGGCTCGCCTACACCTTCGGGCTCGAGGGCCCGGCCGTCACCGTCGACACCATGTGCTCGTCCTCGCTGGTCGCCCTGCACCTCGCGGTCTCCGCGCTGCGCAACGACGAGTGCTCGATGGCCCTGGCCTGCGGCGCGACCGTGATGGCCAACCCCCGCAACTTCGTCGAGTTCAGCCGCCAACGCGGTCTGTCTTCGGACGGCCGCTGCCGGGCCTTCTCCGCCGACGCCGACGGCACGGGCTGGGGCGAGGGCGTCGGCGTCGTGCTGCTGGAACGGCTGTCCGACGCGCGCCGCCACGGCCACCCCGTGCTCGCCGTCATCCGCGGCACGGCGATCAACCAGGACGGCGCGTCCAACGGCTTGACCGCCCCCAACGGGCTTTCGCAGCAGCGCGTCATCGAGGCGGCGCTGGCCAACGCGCGGCTGGCGCCCGAGCAGGTCGACGTCGTCGAGGCGCACGGCACCGGAACCAAGCTGGGCGACCCGATCGAAGCGCAGGCCCTGCAGGCGACCTACGGCCGCGACCGCGAACGGCCGCTGCTGCTCGGCACGGTCAAGTCGAACATCGGCCACACCCAGGCGGCCTCCGGCGTCGCCGGGGTGATCAAGATGGTCCTCGCCCTGCGCGCGGGCGTCCTGCCGAAGACGCTGTTCGTCGGCGAGCCGACCCCGCACGTGGACTGGACCGCGGGGGCGGTCTCGCTGCTGACCGAGCAGCAGGAGTGGCCCGAGACGGGGGCGCCGCGCCGCGCCGGGGTGTCCTCCTTCGGCGGCAGCGGCACCAACGCGCACGTCGTGCTGGAAGGCGTCACCGACGAACCCGAGACCGCCTCGGAGTCCACTGTGGACACAGCGGTCTGGGTGCTGTCGGGCCGGTCCGACGCCGCGCTGAAGGCCCGCGCGGCGGAGCTGGCGGAGCTGCGGGACGTCAACGTGGCCGACGTCGGCTGGTCGCTGGCTTCCACACGTTCGGCGTTCGAACACCGCGCCGCGGTGATCGGCCGGGATCCGGCGGCGGGCCTCCGCGAGATCGCCGACTCCGGCACGGCCGCCGGCGGCGCGGTGGTCGGCGGCGAAGCCCAGGTCGTCGGCGGCACCGTGCTGGTGTTCCCCGGCCAAGGCGCGCAGTGGGCCGGGATGGCCGTGGACCTGCTCGCCTCCGCCCCGGTGTTCGCGGCCCGGATGGCCGAGTGCGAGGCGGCGTTGTCGGCTTTCGTCGACTGGAAGCTGACCGACGTCCTCGGCGACGCGACGGCCCTGGACCGGGTCGACGTCGTGCAGCCGGCCTCGTGGGCGGTCATGGTCTCGCTCGCCGCGCTGTGGGAGTCCCACGGCGTCACCCCGGACGCCGTGGTCGGGCACTCGCAGGGTGAGATCGCGGCCGCCGTCGTCGCCGGTGCGCTGTCGTTGTCCGACGGCGCGAAGGTCGTCGCGCTGCGCAGCAAGCTGATCGCCGTCCGGCTCGCGGGCCTGGGCGCGATGGCGTCCGTCGCGGCACCGGAGGCGCAGGTCGAAGCGCTGCTCGCGGACGGGCGCGTGGCCATCGCGGCGGTCAACGGACCCGCGTCCGTGGTGATCTCCGGCGAGGTCGCCGCCGTCGAAGAGGCCCTCGCGCGCGCCGAGGCCGAGGGACTGCGCGTGCGCCGGATCCCGGTGGACTACGCGTCGCACTCCGCCGTGGTCGAAGTCCTCGAAGCCGAACTCCTGGAAGCCCTGGCGGACCTCGAACCCCGCGCCCCGCGGATCGCGTTCGTCTCCAGCGTAACCGGCGAGGCCGCCGGGACACTGGACGCCGCCTACTGGTACCGCAACCTGCGGCACCGCGTGCGGTTCCAGGACGCCACCAGGGCCCTCATCGCCGACGGGCACCGGTTCTTCGTCGAATCGAGCCCGCACCCCGTCCTCGGCGGCGGCCTCCAGGAGACCCTGGACGCCGCGCTCGACCCCGGTTCGGCGGCCGTCGTCGGCACGCTCCGCCGGGGCGAAGGCGGCTTGACGCGGTTCCTGACGTCGGTGGCGCAGCTGTGGACGCAGGGCCACGACGTCGACTGGTCGGCCGTCTACCCCGAGGCCCGGCCGGTCGCTTTGCCGACATATCCCTTCCAGCGGCAGCGCTACTGGCTCGAAAACCCGGGCGAGACCGCCGCGGCGGACGACGGGTTCTGGAGTGCCGTCGAGGACGGCGCGCTGACCGAAGAGCTGGGCGTCACCGCGGAAACGCCCTGGCAGGAGGTGCTGCCCGCGCTCGCGGACTGGCGCCACCGCCGCACCGAGCTGTCCACAGTGGACCAGTGGCGGTACCGGATCACCTGGCACCCGGTCACCGCACCGGCGCCCGCGCTGTCCGGCACCTGGCTGGTCCTGCACGCGCCCGACGTCTGCCTCGACGCCCTGGAGAAGGCCGGCGCGGCCGTGCGCACCCTGCGCCTCGACGGGACCGAGGACCGCGCGTCGCTGGCCGAGCGGCTGCGGACCGAGACCGACGTCGCCGGCGTGCTGTCCCTGCTCGCGCTGGACGAGACCGAGCACGCGACGCACCCGGTGCTGTCCCGGGGGCTCGCGGCGAACCTCCTGCTCTCCCAAGCCCTCGGCGACGCCGGGATCACCGCGCCGTTGTGGCTCGCGACGCAAGGCACCGCCGTCGTCGTGCCCGGGGACGAGGCGCCGCACCCCGGTCAGGCCACCACCTGGGGCCTCGGCCGGGTCCTCGCCCTCGAACACCCCGACCGCTGGGGCGGCCTGGTCGACCTGCCGGACGACCTCGACGAGCAGGCCGCGACCCGGCTCTGCGCCGCCCTCGCCGGGATCGGCGACGAGGACCAGCTCGCCGTCCGCGGCTCCGGGCTGTACCAGCGCCGCCTGCGCCGCGCTCCCGTGCAGGGCACCGCGCCCGAGTGGCGGACCGGCGGCACCGCGCTGATCACCGGCGGCACCGGCGGGCTGGGCGCGCACGTCGCCCGCTGGCTCGTCGGCCGCGGCGCCGAGCACCTCGTGCTCACCAGCCGCCGCGGTCCCGGCGCACCCGGGGCCGCCGAACTGCGGGAAGAACTCGAAGCGATGGGTGTCGAGGTGACCATCGCCGCGTGCGACGTCGCCGACCGCGAGGCGCTGACGTCGCTGGTCAGCGGCCTGCGAGACATCCGCACGGTCGTGCACACCGCCGGCGTCGGCCTTTTGGCCCCGCTGGCCGACACGACGCTGCCCGAGTTCGAAGAGGGTGCCCGCGCGAAGCTCGCCGGGGCCCGCCACCTGGACGCGTTGTTCGGCGAAGCCGGCCTCGACGCCTTCGTGCTGTACTCCTCGGTCGCCGGCGTCTGGGGCAGTGGTGACCACGGCGCGTACGCCGCCGCGAACGCCTTCGTCGACGCGCTCGCCGAGAGCCGCCGTGCCCGCGGGCTGGCCGGGACGTCGGTCGCCTGGGGCATCTGGGCCGGTGACGGCATGGTCTCCGACGTCGTCGCCGATCAGCTCAAGTGGCGCGGGATCCCGTTCATGGCCCCGGAACCGGCCCTGCTCGGGCTCGGCCAGGTGCTCGACCACGGCGAGCCGTTCCTCGCCGTCGCCGACATCGACTGGGAGCGGTTCGTCCCGGTCTTCACCGCCGCCCGCCCGCGGCCGCTGCTGTCCGAGGTGCCCGAGGTCGCGGCCGTGCTGGCCGCCGAGTCGGAGGTCACCGAGGAGGAGACCGGCGCCGCGGGTGCGTTGCGCGCCAAGCTGTCCGCACTGTCCGAACCGGACCAGGACCGGGAACTGCTCGGGCTGGTCCGCAAACACGCGGCCGCCGTGCTCGGCTACGCCGGACCGGAGGACGTCGACGCGTCACGCGCGTTCCGCGAACTGGGCTTCGACTCGCTGACGGCGATCGAGCTGCGCAACCGGCTCACCGCCGCCACCGGCCTCAAGCTGTCCGCCACCCTCGTGTTCGACTACCCGAACGCGACGACCCTGGCGCGGCACGTCCGCACCGAGGTCCTCGGCGCTCCCGCACCCGCGGTGGCCGCGCCGGTCACCGCGACCGACGAGCCCCTCGCCATCGTCGGCATGAGCTGCCGGTTCGCCGGCGGCATCGGCAGCCCGCAGCAGCTGTGGGACCTGATGATGGCCGAGGCCGACGCCATCGGCGAGTTCCCCGGCGACCGCGGCTGGCACCCGGGCGACCTTTACGACCCCGACCCCGACAGTGCCGGCCACAGCTACACCCGCGCGGGCGGGTTCCTCTACGACGCCGCCGAGTTCGACCCGGGCTTCTTCGGCATCAGCCCGCGCGAAGCCCTCGCGATGGACCCGCAGCAGCGCGTCGTCATGGAAGCCGCGTGGGAGGCCTTCGAAGACGCCGGGTTCGCCCAGTCCGCCGTCCGCGGCAGCCGCACCGGCGTGTTCGTCGGGGCCAGCGGCCACGACTACGGCCAGCGGCTGCGGGAAGTGCCCGAAGGCGTCGAGGGGCATCTGGTCACCGGCGGCACCGGCAGCGTCACCTCCGGGCGCGTCGCCTACACCTTCGGGCTCGAAGGCCCGGCGGTCACGATCGACACCGGCTGCTCGTCGTCGCTGGTCGCCCTGCACCTGGCCGGCCAGGCACTGCGGTCGGGGGAGTGCGACCTCGCGCTGGCCGGCGGGGTCGCGGTGATGTCGACCCCGGCGCCGTTCGTCGCGTTCAGCCGCCAGCGCGCGCTGGCCGCCGACGGCCGGAGCAAGCCGTTCTCCGCCGAAGCCGACGGCATGGGCCTCGCCGAGGGCGTCGGCATGCTGCTCGTCGAACGGCTTTCCGACGCGAAGCGCAAGGGACACCGCGTGCTGGCCGTGGTCCGCGGCACCGCGACCAACCAAGACGGCGCGTCCAACGGCCTGACCGCCCCGAACGGCCCGTCGCAGCAGCGCGTGATCCTGTCCGCGCTGGCCGCGGCCGGGCTCGAACCGTCCGAAGTGGACGCCGTCGAGGCGCACGGCACGGGCACCACGCTGGGCGACCCGATCGAGGCCCAGGCGCTGATGGCCACCTACGGCCGCGACCGGTCGGCCCCGCTGTGGCTGGGCTCGGTCAAGTCGAACATCGGGCACAGCCAGGCCGCCGCGGGCGCCGCCGGTGTCATCAAGATGGTGCTGGCGATGCGTCACGGCGTCCTGCCGCGCTCGCTGCACTCGGAGCACCCGTCGCCGCACGTCGACTGGTCCTCCGGTGCCCTCGAACTGCTCACCGAGGCCACGCCGTGGCCGGACAAGCCGGGACCGCGCCGCGTCGGCGTGTCCTCGTTCGGCGTCGGCGGCACCAACGCCCACGTCGTGCTCGAACACGATCCTTCGCCCGAACCGGAGACCGTGCGCGAGCCGGTCACGGGCCCGGTGCCGTGGGTGCTTTCGGCCCGTTCGGCGGCCGGGGTGTCCGCGCAGGCCTCGAAGCTGGCGGCCGCCGCGACCGCGGACATCGCCGATGTCGGCTGGTCCCTGGCCTCGACACGGACCGCGTTCGAGCACCGGGCCGTCGTGCTCGGCGACGACCGCGAAGAACTCCTGCACGGTCTGCACGGCCTGGCCGCCGGGACGCCGAGCGCGTCCGTGGTCACCGGAGTGGCCGGCACGGTGGGGCGGACGGTGTTCGTCTTCCCGGGCCAGGGCGCGCAGTGGGCCGGCATGGCCGTGGGGCTGCTGGGTTCGTCGCCGGTCTTCGCGGAGCGGTTCGCGGAGTGCGCGGCGGCGCTGGAGTCCTTCGTCGACTGGTCGCCGTTCTCCGAGCTGCGCGAAGGTGCGTTGGACCGGGTCGACGTGGTGCAGCCGCTGTCGTGGGCCGTCATGGTTTCGCTGGCCGCGCTGTGGCAGTCGCACGGCGTGACGCCGGACGCGGTGGTGGGCCACTCGCAGGGCGAGATCGCCGCGGCCGTCGTCGCGGGCGGACTGTCCCTGGTGGACGGTGCTCGCGTGGTCGCGTTGCGGAGCAAGGCGATCGCCGCCGGGCTCGCGGGCCGGGGCGGAATGGCGTCGGTCGCGCTCGGCGCCGAGCAGGCCGGGAACCTCCTGTCCGCATGGGACGGCCGGATCACCATCGCCGCGTTCAACAGCCCGTCGTCGACGGTCGTCTGCGGTGAGCCCGACGCCCTGGAGGAACTGCTCGCCCAGTGCCAGGCGGACGGCGTCCGGTCCCGGCTGATCCCGGTGGACTACGCCTCGCACTCGGCGCACGTCGAAGCGATCGAGACCGAACTGCTCGACGTGCTCGCCGCGATCGAACCGCGCACCGGCGAGGTGCCGTTCTACTCGACGGTCTCGGCCGAGCCGATCGACACCGCGACCCTCGACGCCGCCTACTGGTACCGGAACCTGCGTCAGCCGGTGTTGTTCCACCAGACTGTCGAGGTCCTCGCGGCGCGCGAGCACTCGGTGTTCGTGGAGGTCAGCCCGCATCCGGTCGTCACGTCCGCGATCGCCGAGGCCGTCCCGGACGCCGTCGCGACCGGCACGCTGCGCCGCGGCGAAGGCGGCCTGGCCCGGTTCCGCACGTCGCTGGCCGAACTGCACGTGCGCGGTGTCGACGTCGACTGGGCCCCGGTGTTCCCGGGCGCCGCGACGATCCCGCTGCCCACCTACGCCTTCCAGCACCAGCGCTACTGGCTCGACGCCCCGGCCGGCACCGACCCGCTGGACGACGAGTTCTGGGCCGCCGTCGAGCAGTCCGACCTCGCGGCGCTCGCCGCCTGGCGTGCCAAGCGCCAAGCCGGATCCACTGTGGACAACTGGCGCTATCGGGTCGAGTGGACCCCGCTCAGTGTCGCGACCGGCACCATCGTGCCGAACTGGCTGGTCCTCGCGCCGGCCGGGCACGACGGGCGGGCCGTCGCCGACGGACTCGGCGCGCGCCTGCTGGAGCTGCCGTCCGAAGTGGACCGCGAGCGGTACGCCGAACTGCTGCGCGCGGCAGGCCCGTGCGAGGGCGTGCTTTCGCTCATGGCCCTCGACGGTTTCGAAGCGAACTTGACGCTGCTGCACGCCCTCGGCGACGCCGGAATCGACGCGCCGCTCTGGTGGGCCACCAGCGGCGCGGTCAGCACCGGTGACCGGGACCCGATCCGCGCGGCCGGCCAGGCGCTGACCTGGGGCTTCGGCCGGATCGCGGCCGCGGAGTACCCGCAGCGCTTCGGCGGGCTCGTCGACCTCCCGGCCGACCTCGACGCCCGCGTCTTCGCCCGGCTCGCCGCCGTGCTCGGGTCGCCCGACGAGGACCAGGTGGCCGTGCGCGCTTCCGGCGTCTTCGGCCGCCGGCTCGTCCGCGCGGCCCCGGCCCGCGAGACGACGACGTCGTGGACGGCGTCCGGCACGGTCCTGCTCACCGGCGGTACCGGCGGGGTCGGCCCGCACCTCGCCCGCTGGCTCGCCGGCGCCGGGGCCGAGCGGCTGGTCCTGACCAGCCGGCGTGGGCTGGACCTCCCCGAACTGACCGCCGAACTGGCCGACCTCGGCACCGAACTGACCGTCGCGACCTGCGACGTCGCCGACCGCGACCAGCTCGCGGAACTCCTCTCCGGGCTCCCCGACCTGACCGCCGTGGTGCACGCCGCCGCCGTCCTCGACGACGGCGTCCTCGACGGCCTCACCGCCGAGCGCATCGCGAACGTTCTGCGCCCCAAGGCCGACGCCGCGCGGCACCTGCACGAGCTGACCGCGAACCGCGACCTTTCCGCGTTCGTCCTGTTCTCTTCACTGGCGGGCACGCTCGGCGGGCCGGGCCAGGCGAGCTACGCCGCGGCCAACACCTACCTCGACACGCTCGCCCGCGAGCGCCGTGCCGCGGGCCTGCCCGCGACGTCCATCGCCTGGGGTGCGTGGGCCGGCGGCCGCGGGGAAGGCCTCGCCGAGCAGGGTCTGCCCGCGATGGCACCCGACCTGGCGATTCTCGCGCTGCAGCAGGCCCTCGACGAGGACGAGACCGTGCTCGCGGTCGCCGACATCCGCTGGGACCGCTACCGCAAGACCCTGGCCCAGGGCCGGCCGAGCGCAGCGCTGCTGGGCATTCCCGAAGCGGCGAAGCCGGAAGCCGTCGAAACCGGCTGGGCCCAGCGCCTGGCCGGTCTGGGCGAGGACGAGCAGCACCGGCTGCTCCTGGAACTGATCCAGGGGCAGGCCGCGGTGGCGCTCGGCTACCCCGGACCCGAGTCGATCGAGCCGGACCGCGCCTTCCGCGACCTCGGCTTCGATTCGCTCACCGCCGTCGACCTGCGCAACCGCCTCGGCGAAGCCACCGGCCTGCGGCTGCCGGTCACGCTCGTCTTCGACCACCCGACCGCCGTCGCGCTCGCCGGGCACGTCCGGCGCGAGCTGGTCGGAGACGAAGACGACACCGTGACCGAGACCGCCGCCCCGGTGGCGGCGCGCACCGACGAGCCGATCGCCATTGTCGCGATGTCCTGCCGCTACCCCGGCGGCGTGACCGATCCGGACGAGCTGTGGCGGCTCGTCGCCGACGGTGTCGACGCGGTCGGGGAGTTCCCGGCCGACCGCGGCTGGGACGTCGAAGGCCTCTTCGACGCCGACCCGGACAAGCCCGGCACCTTCTACACCCGCGGCGGCGGGTTCCTGCACGACGCGGCGGAGTTCGACCCGGCGTTCTTCGGGATCGCGCCGCGTGAGGCCCCCGCGATCGACCCGCAGCAGCGGCTGCTGCTGGAGACGTCGTGGGAGGCCGTCGAGCGCGCCGGCATCGACCCGGCGCTGCTGCGCGGCAGCCGGAGCGGCGTGTTCGTCGGCTCCAACTACCACGACTACGGCTCCCGCGTGCGGCACGCGCCGGGCGAGTTCGAAGGGCACCTGGCGACCGGCAGCGCGGGCAGCGTCGCCTCCGGCCGGATCGCCTACACCTTCGGGCTCGAGGGTCCGGCGGTCACGGTCGACACGGCGTGCTCGTCGTCGCTGGTCGCGCTGCACTGGGCGGTCAAGGCCCTGCGGTCCGGCGAGTGCGACCTCGCGCTGGCCGGTGGCGTCACGGTGATCTCCTCGGTCGACACGTTCGTCGAGTTCAGCCGGCAGCGCGCGCTGTCCCCGGACGGCCGGTGCCGCGCGTTCTCCGCGGACGCCGACGGTGCGGGCTGGGCCGAGGGCGTCGGCATGGTGCTGGTGGAACGGCTTTCCGACGCGCGCCGCCTCGGGCACCCGGTGCTCGCCGTCGTGCGGGGCAGCGCGGTCAACCAGGACGGCGCGTCCAACGGCATGACCGCCCCGAGCGGCCCCGCGCAGCAGCGCGTCATCCGCGCGGCCCTGGCCGACGCCGCGCTGACACCGTCCGATGTGGACGCTGTCGAGGCGCACGGGACGGGCACCACGCTGGGCGACCCGATCGAGGCGCAGGCGCTCATCGCCACCTACGGCCAGGACCGTTCCCACGGACGGCCGTTGTGGCTGGGTTCGGTGAAGTCCAACATCGGGCACACCCAGGCCGCGTCCGGCATCGCGGGCGTGATCAAGATGGTGCAGGCGCTGCGCAACGGCGTCCTGCCGCGCACGCTGCACGCCGAAACCCCGTCGCCGCACATCGACTGGTCCGCCGGGCAGGTGCGGCTGCTGTCCGAGCCGGTCGAGTGGGCCGCGAACGGCCACCCGCGCCGCGCGGCGGTGTCCTCGTTCGGGGTCAGCGGCACCAACGTGCACACGATCCTCGAAGAGGCGCCCTCGCTGCCCGAAGCAGCGGAAGTCGTCACGACGCAACGGTTCACGGCCTGGCCGGTCTCGGCCCGGTCCGAAGCCGCGCTGCGCGGCCAGGCCCGGCGGCTCCTCGCGGCGACCGAGTCCGAACTGGACGCGGCCGACGTCGCCCGATCCCTGTCCGCCCGCGCGAAGTTCAGTCACCGTGCGGTGGTCGTCGGCGAGAGCCTCGGCGAGCTGCGCGACGGGCTGGCCGCGCTGGCCGCGGACCGGCCCGCCGCCGGGCTGCGGCAGCACGTCGCCCGCTCCGGCCGGACGGCGTTCCTGTTCACGGGGCAGGGCGCACAGCGGCTCGGCATGGGCCAGGAGCTGTACGCGCGGTTCCCGGTCTTCGCTGACGCCTTCGACGCGGTCTGTGCGCAGTTCGACTTGCCGCTGCGCGATGTCGTCTTCGGTGACGACGCCGCCCGGCTCGACCGCACCGGCTTCACCCAGCCCGCGCTGTTCGCGGTCGAGGTGGCGTTGTTCCGGCTCCTGGAATCCTGGGAAGTCCGCGCGGACTTCCTCGCGGGCCACTCCATCGGCGAGCTGGCCGCGGCGCACGTTGCCGGCGTCTTTTCCCTGGCCGACGCGGCCAAGCTCGTCGCCGCGCGCGGCCGGCTCATGGAAGCCCTGCCCGAAGGCGGGGCCATGGTCGCGATCGCCGCTCCCGAGGACGAGGTCGTCCCGCTGCTGGACGAGCGGGTGTCGCTGGCCGCGGTGAACGGCCCGGCGGCCGTCGTGGTCTCCGGCGAAGCCGAAGCTGTGCTGGCGCTCCAGGAGCACTTCACCGCGCTGGGCCGCAAGACCAAGCGCCTGGAGGTCTCGCACGCGTTCCACTCGCCGCTGATGGACCCGATGCTCGAAGAGTTCGCCGCGGTCGCGGCCGGGCTCGAGTACCACCACCCGCGGATCGCGCTCGTGTCGAACGTGACCGGCACGCTCGCCGATCCGGACGAGCTGGCCACGCCGGAGTACTGGGTGCGGCACGTGCGGGCGGCCGTCCGGTTCGCCGACGGCATCCGCGGGCTGGCCGCGGAAGGCGTCACCCGGTTCGTCGAGCTGGGCCCGGACGCGGTGCTCGCCGCGCTCGTCCCCGACTGCGCCGGACCGGTCGAACTGAGCGTGGGATCGGTGCTGCGCAAGGGACACGACGAAGAGCGGTCCCTGCTCACCGCGCTCGCCGGGCTGCACACCGCCGGCGCCGACGTCGGCTGGGCCGCGGTGCTCGCCGGCGGCGGGCACGTCGAACTGCCGACGTACGCGTTCCAGCGCGAGCGGTACTGGCTGGACGTCCCGGCCGTGCCCGGCGACGTCACCGGCGCCGGGCTCACCGAACCCGGGCACCCGCTGCTGGGCGCGTCGGTTTCGCTGGCCGGTTCGGACGGCGCGCTGTTCACGAGCCTGCTGTCGGCGACCAGCCACCCGCTGCTCGCGCAGCACGTCGTGCTCGGCAGCGTCCTGCTGCCGGGGACGGCGTTCATGGAGCTGGCCGTGCACGCCGCGGACAAGGTCGGCTGCGAGCGCGTCGAGGAGCTGACCCTCGCCGCGCCGCTGGTGCTGCCGGAGACCGGCGGGGTGCGGCTGCAGGTCGCCGTCGGCGGGCCCGACCGGTTCGGCACCCGCTCGATCGACATCTACTCCCGCGTGGACGGCGCCATGGAGGACGAGCCGTGGACCACGCACGCCAGCGGCACGCTCGCCGCGGCGGCGGCCCCCGCGGCCGGTGACCTCACCGGCGCGTGGCCGCCGGCCGGCGCCGAGCCGATCGACCTCGACGGGCTCTACGACCGCATCGCGGCCAACGGGTTCGACTACGGCCCCGCGTTCCAGGGGCTGCACCGCGCTTGGCGCGCCGGCGACGAGATCTTCGCCGAGGTCGGCCTGCCGGAGGGGGAGCGGGCGGAAGCCGGACGCTTCGGCCTGCACCCGGCCCTGCTGGACGCGGCCCTGCACACTGTCGCCCTGCGCGACGAAAGCCGGGCGGTGCTGCCGTTCGCCTGGTCGGGCGTGACCCTGCACGCGGGCGGCGCGGCGGCGCTGCGGGTGCGCGTCACCGGGCAGGGCGACGACACGGTGGCCCTGGCGGTCGCCGACCAGGACGGGCTGCCGGTCGCCACCATCGGTGCGCTGACGCTGCGGCCGGTGTCGGCCGAGCAGCTCGACGTCGCGCGCTCGGCGTTCCACGAGTCGCTGTTCCGGGTGGGCTGGGTGATGGCCCCGATCACCCCGGTCAGCCACTCGGCGGCCGAACGCTGGGCGGTCGTCGGGCACGACGTCGGCGTCCGCGTCACCAAGGCCCTCGGCACGGCGGGCGTCCCGGTGGAGTCCTACCCGGACTTCGACGCGCTCGGCGCGGCCGTGGCGGCGGGTGCCCCGGCGCCCGAGGTGGTCGTGATGACCAGCGGCCCGCAGGACGACGAGGACGTGGCGCGGGCCGTCCGGACCGCCACCCACGGCGCGCTGGAGCAGGTGCAGGAGTGGCTGGCGAACGAGCGGTTCGCCGGTTCGCGGCTGGTGTTCGTCACCCGGGGCGCGATCGCGACGCGGGTCGGCGAAGGCATCACCGACCTCGCGACGGCGGCGGTCGTCGGCCTGGTCCGCTCGGCGCAGTCGGAGAACCCCGGCCGCTTCGTGCTGGTCGACCTCGACGACCGTGAAGTGTCCTACGCGGCGCTCCCGTCCGCCGTGGCCTGCGGCGAGCCGCACGTCGCGGTCCGGATCGGCGCGATCCAGGTGCCGCGGCTGGCGCGGGTCCCGGCGACCAGCCCGGCGCCGGTCCCCGAGTGGGATCCCGAGGGCACGGTGCTGATCACCGGCGCCACCGGAACGCTCGGCACGCTCGTCGCCCGGCACCTGGTGACCGCGCGCGGCGCCCGGCGGCTGGTGCTGACCAGCCGCCGCGGACCGGCCGCGGAAGGCGCCCGGGAGCTGGTCGAGGAGCTGACGGCGTGGGGCGCGGACGTCACCATGGCCTCCTGCGACGTCGCCGACCGCGACTCGCTGGCCGCGCTGCTCGCGGCCATCCCCGCCGAGCACCCGCTGACCGCGGTGGTGCACACGGCCGGCGTCCTCGACGACGGCGTCGTGTCCGCGCTGACCACCCGCCAGCTGGACACGGCCCTGCGGCCCAAGGTCGACGCGGCCTGGCACCTGCACGAGCTGACCGCCGGGATGAACCTGGCCGGGTTCGTGGTGTTCTCCTCGCTCGCCGGCACGTTCGGCGGCACGGGCCAGGCGAACTACGCGGCGGCCAACGCGTTCCTCGACGCGCTGGCGCACGTGCGCCGGGCGCAGGGCTTGCCCGGGCTGTCGCTGGCATGGGGCCTGTGGGCCGAGCGCAGCGGCATGACCGGCAAGCTCGGGGAGGCGGACCTGTCGCGGCTGGCCCGGGGCGGCGTCGAGCCGATGCCGTCGGAGGAGGGCCTGGACCTGTTCGACGTCGCGTGCACGCTCGACGAGGCGGTGCTGCTCCCGGTGCGGCTGGTGGTGGAGGCGATGCGCGACCGCGTCGGCGAGGACGCGATCCCGGTGATCCTCCGGAGCCTGATCCGCACCCCGGTGCGGCGCGCGGTCCGGGCGTCGGCGGCCCCGGCCGACCCGGTGGACAGCCTGACCCACCGCTTGGCCGGGATGTCGGAGGCGGAACGCGACGGAGCGTTGCTGGACCTGGTCCGCACCCACGCGGCGACGGTCCTGGGGTACGCGGGCCCGGACGCGATCGAGCCGGACCGGGGCTTCTTGGAGCTGGGCTTCGACTCGCTGAGCGCGGTGGAGCTGCGCAATCTTCTGGGAGCGGCAACGGGCTTGCGCCTGCCGGCGACGCTGCTGTTCGACTACCCGTCGACGACGGTCCTGGTGGAGTACCTGAGGTCCGAGCTGGTCCCGGACGTCCCGGCGGCGATCCTGCCGGCGCTGGCGGAGCTGGACCGGGTGGAGTTCGCGTTGCCGGAGCTGCTGGCGGATTCCTCGGCGCGGGCGACGCTGGGCACGCGGCTGCAGGAGCTGCTGGCCCGGGTGAACGGCGCTTCGGCGACGGCGACGGCGGTGGAGGAGAAGCTGGAGTCGGCAACGGACGACGAGATGTTCGCCCTGATCGACGAACTCGACCTCGACTGACCCACCGGGCGGTCCCCACCCATCCCTGGGGGCTGACCCCGGTCCAGTCTATCGGCCGCCACCGACGAAACCGGCGGAGACGGCGTTGCCGGGCGCACCTGTCCACAACCGGCCGGGGCTGTGGACAAAGCTCTCCGGCCCGGGCGGACGTGTCCGGGCAGCGCAGTGAATGACTCATTCCTCTCGCCCAACGCCAGGAATGAGTCATTCACTGCATCCGAGCCGAGCCGAGCCGAGCCGAGCCGAGCCGAGCCGAGCCGAGCCGAGCCGAGCCGAGCCGGAGGCGGAGGCGGAGGCGGGGCGGGGCAGGGCAGGGCGAGCCGAGGCGGCCGCCCAGCACCGCGAAATCTAGGGATTTGCGGGTGCCCCGTGCGGTTCACTCGAGGCGACCACGCCGTGAACCTGGAGGTACCTGGTGGCACTGTCTTCGGACAAGGACAAGGTCGTCGAAGCGCTCCGGGCGTCCTTGCGGGACAACAAGCGGCTGCGCGAGCAGAACGACCGGCTCGCGGCCGCCTCCAGGGAACCGATCGCCGTCGTCGCGATGAGCTGCCGCTTCCCCGGCGGCGTCAGCTCGCCCGAACAGCTGTGGGACCTCCTGCGCGACGGCACCGACGCCATCGGGAGCTTCCCCACCGACCGGAACTGGACCGCCGACGAGCTCGCCGGCAGCGACACCGCCGAGGGCGGGTTCCTCGACAAGGCCGGTGACTTCGACCCCGGCTTCTTCGGCATCTCGCCGCGCGAAGCCCTCGCCATGGACCCGCAGCAGCGGCTGCTCCTCGAAGTCTCCTGGGAGACCTTCGAACGCGCGGGGCTGGACCGGAGCGCGCTGCAAGCCAGCGACACCGGCGTCTTCATCGGCTGCAGCAACCAGGCCTACGGCTCCACCACCCTCGACGACCTGCCCGACGAGGTCCGCGGCCACCTGCTCACCGGCAGCGCCGTGTCCGTCGCGTCGGGCCGGATCGCCTACACCTTCGGCCTCGAAGGCCCCACCGTCACCGTCGACACCGCCTGCTCGTCGTCGCTCGTCGCGCTGCACCTCGCCGTGCAGGCGCTGCGCGCGGGGGAGTGCTCGATGGCGCTCGCCGGCGGGGTCACCGTGATGGCCACGCCCGCCGTCTTCGTCGAGTTCACCAGCCAGGGCGGCGTTTCCGCGTCCGGGCGGTGCCAGTCGTTCGCCGACGCCGCCGACGGCACCGGCTGGGGCGAGGGCGCCGGGATCCTGCTCGTCGAACGGCTGTCCGACGCCCGCAAGAACGGCCACCCGGTGCTCGCCGTCCTGCGCGGGTCCGCGGTCAACTCCGACGGCGCGTCCAACGGCCTCACCGCCCCCAACGGCCTTTCGCAGCAACGCGTCATCCGCGCCGCGCTCGCCAACGCCGGCCTCAAACCGTCCGAAGTGGACGCCGTCGAGGCGCACGGCACCGGCACGACGCTGGGCGACCCGATCGAGGCGCAGGCCCTGCTCGCCACCTACGGCCGCGACCGCGAGCACCCGCTCCGGCTCGGCTCGATCAAGTCCAACATCGGGCACACCCAGGCCGCCGCCGGCGTGGCCGGCGTGATGAAGATGATCCTGGCCCTGCGCCACGGCGAACTGCCCCGCACGCTGCACGTCACCGAGCCGTCCACGCAGGTCGACTGGACGCGCGGCGCGGTCGAGCTGCTGACCGAGCACACCGCCTGGCCCGAGACGGGCGCGCCCCGCCGGGCCGGGGTCTCGTCGTTCGGCGTCGGCGGCACCAACGCCCACGTCGTTCTCGAAGCCGCCGAGCCCGCGTCCGCGCCGGAGGAAACCGAGGCGCCGCAAGGCCCGACGACCTGGGTGCTGTCCGCCCGTACCGCCGAGGCCCTGCGCGAGCAGGCCGGCCTGTTGCGCAAGCACGTCACCGAAGAGCACCGGCCGGGCGACGTCGGCCTGTCGCTGGCGACCGCCCGCACCGCCTGGGAACACCGCGCCGCCGTGGTCGGCCGCACGGTCGAGGACCTGGTCCGCGGCCTCGACGCGGTCGCGGACGCGACGCCGTCGGCCGAGGTCGTCCGGGGCCTCGCCGCACCGTCGGGCAAGACCGCCTTCGTCTTCCCCGGCCAGGGCGCGCAGTGGGCCGGGATGGCGGTCGACCTTCTCGGCGAGCCCGTCTTCGCGGCGCGGATCGCGGAGTGCGCCGCCGCGCTGGCCCCCCACGTGGACTGGACCCTCACCGACGTCCTCGGTGACGCCGACGCCCTGGCCCGGGTCGACGTCGTGCAGCCGGCGTCCTGGGCCGTGATGGTCTCGCTCGCCGCGCTCTGGCAGTCGGCGGGCGTGCGGCCCGGCGCCGTCGTCGGGCACTCCCAGGGCGAGATCGCCGCCGCGGTCGTCGCGGGTGGACTGTCCCTTGAGGACGGTGCCCGCGTGGTCGCGTTGCGCAGCAAGCTCATCGCCGAGGTCCTCGCCGGCAAGGGCGGGATGGCGTCGGTCGCCTTGCCCCTGGCGGATGTCACCGCCCGGCTGGACGGCCGGATCAGTGTCGCGGCGGTCAACGGCCCGGGCTCGGTCGTGCTCTCCGGCGAGCCGGAAGCGCTCGACGAGCTGGTCGAAAACTGTGTGGCCGAAGGCATCCGCGCCCGCCGCATCCCGGTGGACTACGCCTCGCACTCCGCGCACGTGGAGGCGATCGAGGACGCCCTGCTCGCCGCGCTCGCCCCGATCACGCCGCGCACTTCCGACATCCCGCTGCACTCCTCGGTGCTCGGCGAGCGGATCGACACCGCGGCGCTGGACGCGGCCTACTGGTACCGGAACCTGCGCCGCACGGTCCTGTTCGACACGGCCGTGCGCGGCCTCGCCGAGGCGGGCTTCACCACGTTCGTCGAGGTGAGCGCCCACCCCGTGCTCGCCGCCGCCGTCGAGGAGACCCTGGACGGGCCGGTCGTCGTCGGGTCGCTGCGCCGCGGGGAAGGCGGCCTGCCGCGCTTCCTGACGTCGCTGGCCGAACTGTGGAGCCGGGGTGCCCCGGTCGACTGGGCCGCGCTCTTCCCCGGCGCGCGGCTCGTGGACCTGCCCACCTATCCCTTCCAGCGCGAACGCTACTGGCTGACCGCCGCCGAGAAGGCCGCGGGCGCGGCCGACGACCAGTTCTGGTCCGCCGTGGACAGTGGTGACGCCGAAGGGCTCGCCGCGTCGCTCGACGTCGACGCGACCGCGCTCGCCGACGTCCTGCCGGCGCTCGCCCAGTGGCACAAGCGCCGCACCGAGCAGTCCGTTGTGGACACCTGGCGGTACCGGATCGCTTGGCGGCCTTCGACTCCGTCCGAAGTGGACTTCAGTGGACGCTGGCTGGTCGTCGCCCCCGCCGGATACCCGGCCGGCAACCTCGTCGAGGGCCTGGCCGCGCACGGCGCCGAGCCGGTCCTGCTGACCGTCGAGCCCGGTGCGGACCTTCCCGAGCTGCCCACCGAAGGGGTCACCGGCGTCTTGTCGTTGCTCGCCTTCGCCGAAGACGGCCTCTACTCCACCATCGAACTGGTCCGGGCTGTGACCGCGCCGCTGTGGCTGCTGACCCGTGGTGCCGTCTCCACCGGCCGCTCCGACCGGCTGACCAGCCTGGACCAGGCGCAGATCTGGGGCATGGGCCGCGTCGTGGGCCTGGAACACCCGGACCGCTGGGGCGGCCTGGTCGACCTGCCTGAAACCCTCGACGAACGCGCGGTCGGCCGCTTGACCCAGGTGCTCGCCGACGCGAGCGAGGACCAGGTCGCGATCCGCGCGGCCGGCATCCTGGTCCGCCGCCTGGTCCCGGCGCCGCTCGGCAGCACGCGGCCCGCACGCGAGTGGCGGACGAGCGGCACCGCGCTGGTCACCGGCGGCACCGGCGCGCTCGGCGCGCACGTGGCCCGCTGGCTGGCGGCCGCCGGGGCCGAACACCTCGTCCTCACGAGCCGCCGTGGTCTCGACGCGGACGGCGCCGCCGAGCTGCGCGACGAGCTGACGGCGCTCGGCGTCGAGGTGACCATCGCCGCCTGCGACGTCGCCGACCGCGATGCCCTGGCCGCCCTGCTCGCCGGCATCGAGCCCCGCACCGTCGTGCACGCGGCCGGGGTGGGCCGCTCGGCCGCCCTGGCCGAGACCGATCGCGCCGAAGTCGCCGGCACGCTGCGCGCGAAGGTGCAGGGCGCCGCCAACCTCGACGAACTGCTCCCCGAGGATCTCGACGCGTTCGTCCTGTTCTCCTCCAACGCCGGCGTCTGGGGCGGCGGTGGCCAGGCCGCGTACGCCGCGGCCAACGCGGCCCTCGACGCGCTGGCGCAGCACCGCCGGGACCGCGGCCTCACCGCGACCTCCGTCGCGTGGGGCGCGTGGGCCGGCGCGGGCATGACCGGCGACGGCTCCGGGGAGCAGCTGCGCCGCCGCGGCATCCGCGCGATGGACCCGGCGCTCGCGCTCACCGTGCTGGGCCAGGCACTCGACGCGGACGAGACGTTCCTGTCCGTCGCGGACATGGACTGGGCCCGGTTCGCCCCGGCCTTCACCGCGGCCCGCCCGCGGCCCCTGCTCGATGAGCTGCCCGAGGTCCGCGACGCGCTCACGGCGGCCCCTGCCGAGGCCGATTCTTCCTTGGCGCACCGGCTTTCCGGCCTGCCCGAAGCCGCCCGCGCGGAGGCGCTGCTCGACCTCGTGCGGGCCGAGACCGCCGCCGTCCTGGGCTACCCCGGACCGGGCTCGGTCGAGCCGGACCGGGCCTTCCGCGACCTGGGTGTCGACTCCCTGATCGCCCTCGAAGTACGCAACCGGCTCGTCGCGGCGACCGGGCTCAAGCTGCCCGCCGTCGTGCTCTTCGACCACCCGGACCCGCGGCGGCTCGCCGCGCTGCTGGGGCACCGGCTGCTCGACGCCGGCCCCGTGGCGGCCGAGCGGCCGGTGTCCCGGGTGGACTCCGACGAGCCGATCGCCATCGTGTCGATGGCGTGCCGCCTGCCCGGCGGCGTGCGGTCGCCGGAAGACCTGTGGGACCTGGTTTCCGCGGGCGCGGAGGGCCTGTCGGCTTTCCCGGTGAACCGAGGCTGGGACCCCAGCGTGGTCGGCGGGGTGGGTGGGTTCGTCCACGACGCCGACGAGTTCGACGCCGCTTTCTTCGGGATCTCACCGCGGGAAGCCCTGGCCATGGACCCGCAGCAGCGGCTGCTGCTGGAGAGCGCGTGGGAGGTCTTCGAGCGCGCCGGGATCGACCCGCGTTCGCTGCGCGGCAGCGCGGCCGGCGTGTTCGTCGGCTGCGGCACCCAGGGCTACGCGACCGGCCACACCGAGGCGGCGGAAGAGGTCGAAGGCCACCTGCTCACCGGCAACGCCGGCGCGGTCGTGTCCGGCCGGGTGTCCTATGTGCTCGGGCTGGAAGGCCCCGCGGTGACCGTCGACACGGCGTGTTCGTCTTCGCTGGTGGCGCTGCACCTGGCCGCCCAGTCGGTCCGCTCCGGCGAGTCGTCGATGGCGGTCGCCGGCGGCGTCACGGTGATGGCGACGCCCGGTGCGTTCCAGGAGTTCGCCAAGCAGGGCGGGCTGGCCGGCGACGGCCGGTGCAAGTCCTTCGCCGACGCGGCGGACGGCACCGGCTGGGGCGAAGGTGTCGCGCTGGTGCTGGTCGAGCGCCTGTCGGACGCACGGCGGCTCGGCCACCCGGTGCTCGCGCTGCTGCGCGGCTCGGCGATGAACCAGGACGGCGCGTCGAACGGCCTGAGCGCGCCGAACGGCCCGTCGCAGCAACGCGTGATCCGCGCAGCGCTCGCGAACGCAGGCCTGGCACCGTCCGATGTGGACGCCGTCGAGGCGCACGGCACGGGCACGACGCTGGGCGACCCGATCGAGGCGCAGGCCCTGCTGGAAACCTACGGCCGGCACCGGGACCGGCCGCTGTGGCTCGGCTCGGTGAAGTCCAACCTCGGCCACACGCAGGCCGCGTCGGGCGCGGTCGGCGTGCTCAAGATGGTCCTCGCCCTGCGCGGGGAAACGCTGCCGAAGACACTGCACGTCGACCGGCCGTCGGAGCGGGTCGACTGGTCGGCGGGCGAGGTGCGGCTGCTGACGGAGGCTCAGGACTGGCCGGCGGGCGATCGGCCGCGTCGCGCGGGGGTGTCGTCGTTCGGCGTCAGCGGGACCAACGCGCACGTGATCTTGGAGGAGCCGCCCGCGGTTCCGGCCGTCCACCATGAACCCGAAGCCGGTGTCGTGCCCTGGGTGCTTTCGGGGCGGACCGAGCAGGCGGTGCGGGACGCCGCCCGCGCGCTGCCCGACGGCGACCCGGTGGACATCGCGCTCGCACTGGCCGCGCGTTCGTCCTTCGAGTTCCGGACCGTGGTGGTGGGAGACGGTCGCGACGACCTGCTCGCCGGGCTCGCCGCGGCGACCCCGGTTCTCGCGGAGCCGGGCAAGACGGCGTTCCTGTTTTCCGGCCAGGGTTCGCAGTGCGTCGGGATGGGTGCGGAGCTGTACGAGCGGTTCCCGCTGTTCGCGGACGCGTTCGACGCGGTCTGCGCGCTGGTGGACTCTTCGCTGGATCGGCCGTTGCGGGAGGTCGTCTTCGGCGACGCTCCGCTGTTGGACGAGACGGGATATACGCAGCCCGCGTTGTTCGCGGTCGAGGTGGCGTTGTTCCGGCTGCTGGAGTCGTGGGGCGTGGTCCCGGACCACGTTGCCGGGCACTCGATCGGTGAGATCGCCGCGGCGCACGTCGCCGGCGTGCTGTCCCTCGAGGACGCTTGTCGTCTGGTGGTAGCTCGGGCGAGCCTGATGCAGGCGCTGCCCACCGGCGGCGCGATGCTGGCCGTGCAGGCCACTGAGGACGAAGTCGCCGTGGTTCTGACCGGCGGTGTCGGCTTGGCCGCGGTGAACGGTCCCGAGGCTGTGGTGGTGTCCGGTGAAGTCGAAGCCGTCGAAGCGGTGGAGCGGCACTTCGCCGGTCTGGGCCGGAAGGTCCGGCGGCTCACGGTGTCGCACGCGTTCCACTCGTCCTTGATGGACCCGATGCTGGACGACTTCGCTAGTGTCGCCGGTTCGTTGACCTTCAGCGCACCGAAGATCGCGCTGGTGTCCACTGTGTCCGGACGTGTGGCCGGGGACGAGATCCTGACCCCGGAGTACTGGGTGCGCCAGGTCCGCGAGCCGGTGCGGTTCGCGGACGCGTCCGCCGCGCTCGCCGAACTGGGCGTCACGCGAGGTCTCGAACTCGGACCCGACGGCGTGCTGTCCGCACTGGCCGCGTTCCCGTCACTTCCGTTGCTGCGCAAGGACCGCGACGAGTACCCGAGCCTGCTCGCCGCGCTGGGAGCCGCGCACACGCGGGGCCACACCGTCGACTGGCGGGCAGTCCTGCACTCGGCGCACCCAGGGCGTTCCGCCGACGCCGTCACCCTGCCGACGTACCCGTTCCAGCGCACGCGCTTCTGGCTGGAGACCCGTCCGGCGCCGGACGAGCGGTTCTGGGCGGCGGTCGAGCGCGGTGACCTCGAAGCCTTATCGGCCTGGCGCGAACGCGGCCAGTCGCCGGCCGGCCAGTACGAAGTCACCTGGACCCCCGTCGGCACCGGAGAGACCGAGCTGGACGGCCGATGGCTCGCGGTGGTTCCCGCCGGGACGGGCCCGCACCTTCTCGACGACGTCCTCGAAGTCATCCCCGCGGACGATCGTGCGTCCCTCGCCGCGCGTCTGCGCGGCCGGGACCTCGACGGCGTCTTGTCCACTTTGGACGCGGAAGGCCAGCTCGCGTTGGTCCAGGCCCTCGGTGACGCCGAAATCGACGCGCCCCTGTGGTGCGTCACCCGGGGTGCGGTCGCCGCGGCCGAAGGTGACGTGCCGGATCCGGCGCAGGCGATGGTCTGGGGTCTCGGGCGCACGGCCGCGCTGGAGCACCCGCACCGCTGGGGCGGTCTCGTCGACCTGCCCACCGACCTGGACGCGGAGACGCTTGGCCGGCTCCGGACGATCCTCTCCGGCGTGACCGGCGAAGACCAGGTCGCCCTCCGCGGGGCGCAGGTCCTGGCCCGCCGGCTCGTCCGGCGCACCCCGCGCCTGGCGACGCCGTGGCAGCCCAGCGGCACGGTGCTGGTCACCGGCGGCACCGGCGCGCTCGGCCGGCACGTCGCGCGCTGGCTGGCCGGGGCCGGGGCCGAACGCCTCGTCCTGACCAGCCGCCGCGGTCCCGACGCCCCCGGCGCCCGCGACCTCGAAGCCGAGCTGACCGGACTCGGCGTCCGGGTCGACGTCCTGGCCTGCGACGTCACCGACCGCGCCGCGCTCGAAGCAACCCTCGAATCCGTTGGCGCACTCACCGCTGTCGTGCACACCGCGGGGGTCCTGGCCGACGGCGTCCTCGAAGCCCTCACCCCGGACCGCCTGGCCGAGGTCGTCGACGCGAAGGCCGTCTCGGCTCGGCACCTGCACGAACTCACCGCCGGGCTCGACGCGTTCGTCCTCTTCTCCTCCTGCGCCGGCACCTTCGGCGCGGCCGGGCAGGGCAACTACGCCGCCGCCAACGCCTACCTCGACGCCCTCGCCGAGCAGCGACGGGCGCACGGCCTGGCAGCGACCTCGATCGCCTGGGGACCCTGGGCCGACGGCGGGATGGCCGCCGCGGCCGCCGCCGAGGAGCACCTCGGCCGCACCGGGCTCGCCCCGCTGCGGCCCGGCCGGGCGATCGCCGCGCTGGCGGCAGCGGTCGACGGCGGTGCGGCGGCCGTCACCGTCGCCGACGTCGACTGGGAGCGGTTCGCCGCCGCGCTCACCGCGCACCGCCCGAGCCCGCTCATCGCCGGCCTGCCCGAGGTGCGGCAGCTCGCGCCGGCGTCCGCGGGCCGGCTCGACCTCGCCGGACTGTCCCCGACGGACGCCGACCGGCTGCTGCTCAAGCTGGTGCGCGAGCAGGTCGCCTTCGCCCTCGGCCACCGCTCGGCCGACGACGTCGCGGCCGGCCGCACCTTCAAGGAGCTCGGCTTCGACTCGCTGACCGCCGTCGAGCTGCGCAACCGCCTCGACACCGCCACCGGGCTGCGGCTCCCGGCCACCCTCGCGTTCGACTACCCGACCGCGACGGTCCTGGCGGCGTACCTGCGCGCGGAGTTGCTCGGCGACGCCGAACAGGCACCGGTAACCGTCGCGAAGGACACCGACGAGCCCATCGCCATCGTCGGCATGAGCTGCCGGTTCCCCGGCGGGGTGCGGAACCCGGACGAGCTCTGGGCCCTGCTCGCCGAGGGCCGCGACGCGGTCACGGAGTTCCCCGCCGATCGCGGCTGGGACACCGACGCGCTCTACGACCCCGACCCCGACCACGCCGGGACGACCTACGTGCGCGAAGGCGGCTTCCTGGTGGGCGCTGACCAGTTCGACGCCGAGTTCTTCGGGATTTCGCCGCGGGAGGCCCTGGCCATGGACCCGCAGCAGCGGCTGCTGCTGGAAGCCTCGTGGGAAGCCCTGGAACAGGCGGGCATCGACCCGCTGACCGTGCGCGGCGCCCCGGTCGGGGTGTTCGCCGGCACCAACGGGCAGGACTACACCGCGGCGCTGCACTTCGGCGAGGAGAGCGTCGACGGCTACCTCGCCACCGGCAGCGCGGGCAGTGTCCTTTCCGGACGGATCGCCTACGAGCTCGGGCTGGAGGGCCCGGCGATGACCGTCGACACGGCGTGCTCGTCTTCGCTGGTCGCGCTGCACCTGGCCGCCCAGTCGCTGCGGGCGGGCGAATGCTCGCTGGCGCTGGCCGGCGGCGTCACGATCATGTCGACTCCCGGCCTGTTCGTCGAGTTCAGCCGCCAGCGCGGCCTCGCCGCCGACGGCCGGTGCAAGGCCTTCGCCGACGAGGCGGACGGCACCGGCTGGGGCGAAGGCGTCGGCGTCGTCCTCGTCGAACGGCTGTCCGACGCGCGCCGCAACGGCCACCCGGTGCTCGCGGTCGTCCGCGGCAGCGCGGTCAACCAGGACGGCGCGTCGAACGGCCTGACCGCCCCGAACGGCCCGTCCCAGCAGCGGGTGATCCGCGCGGCACTGGCGAACGCGGGCCTGACGCCGTCCGATGTGGACGCCGTCGAGGCCCACGGCACGGGCACGACGCTGGGTGACCCGATCGAAGCGCAGGCCCTGCTGGCGACCTACGGCCGGGACCGCGCCGCGCAAGAGCCGCTGTGGCTGGGCTCGATCAAGTCGAACGTCGGGCACACGCAGGCCGCGGCCGGCGTCGCCGGGGTCATCAAGATGGTCCTGGCCCTGCGCCACGGCGTGCTGCCCGCGACCCTGCACGTCGGCGAGCCCTCGCGGCACGTCGACTGGGCCAGTGGCGCGGTGTCCCTGCTGACCGAGCCGCGGCCGTGGCCCGAGCGCGATGGACCGCGCCGCGCCGGGATCTCGTCGTTCGGCGTCAGCGGCACGAACGCGCACGTCATCGTGGAGCAGGTCCTGGAGCGCCCCAATGTGGCGTTCGGTGCGTCTGACGCACCCAATGCCACATTGGGGCGCTTGGTGCCGTGGGTCCTGTCGGGCCGGTCGGAAGCCGCGGTCCGGGACCGGGCCGCCGCGCTGGCCGAGGTGGACGGGAGCGTCGAAGAGATCGGCTGGTCGCTGGTCAGCACCCGGTCCCAGTTCGAGCACCGCGCGGTCGTCCTCGATGATCACCGCGCCGGCGTCCGCGAACTGACTGCCGCCGTCACCGGAACCGCCGGGCCTGCGGGGGAGACGGTGTTCGTCTTCCCCGGCCAAGGCGCGCAGTGGGCCGGGATGGCGCTCGGGCTGCTCGACGAGCCGGTCTTCGCGCGGCGGCTCGCCGAATGCGCGGAAGCGCTGGCCCCGCACGTCGGCTGGTCGCTGACGGACGTTCTCGGCGACGCGGAAGCCCTGAAGAGGGTCGACGTCGTGCAACCCGCGTCCTGGGCCGTGATGGTGTCCCTGGCCGCGCTCTGGCGCGCCCACGGGATCGAGCCCGACGCCGTCGCCGGGCACTCCCAAGGCGAGATCGCCGCCGCGGTGGTCGCGGGCGGACTGTCCCTCGAGGACGGTGCGAAGGTCGTCGCGCTGCGCAGCAAGGCGATCGCCGCCGGGCTCGCCGGGCAGGGCGGCATGGCCTCGCTCGCGCTCGACGCCGGCCGCGTCGCGGACCTGCTGCCGGACGGGGTCGCGATCGCGGCCTACAACAGCCCGGCCTCCACGGTCGTCTGCGGCGACCCCACCGCCCTGGACGAGCTGATCGCCCAGTGCGCGGACAACGACATCCGCGCCCGGCGCATCCCGGTCGACTACGCCTCCCACTCGGGCTACGTCGAAGGCATCCGCGAGGAACTGCACGACGTCCTGGCGGGCCTGAACCCCCGCACGGGCGACGTCCCGTTCTACTCCGCGGTCACGGCCGAGCCGGTCGACACCGCGACCCTGGACGCCGGGTACTGGTACCGGAACCTCCGAGAGCCGGTCCGCTTCCTCGACACGACCCGGGTCCTCCTCGAGCGGGGACACCGGTTCTTCGTCGAGGTCAGCCCGCACCCGGTGCTGCTGTCCGCGATCCAGGAGACCCTCGACGACGCCCCGGGCGTCGTCGTCGGGACGCTGCGCCGCGGCGAAGGCGGCCCGCGCCGCTTCCTGACCTCGGTCGCCGAGCTGTGGACGCAGGGGCACGACGTCGACTGGCGGACGGCCCTCCCCGAGACGCGCACTGTCGCCCTGCCCACCTACCCGTTCCAGCACCGGCGCTTCTGGCCGACGGCCAAGACCGCCGTGACGCCTGCCGGCGACCCGGCCGACGACCGGTTCTGGGCCGCGGTGGAACGCGAGGACCTGGCGTCGATCGCGGACACCCTGGCCGTCGCGCCGGAACCCCTCGGCGACGTCCTGCCCGCGCTCGCGTCCTGGCGGCGCACCCGCCTGGAGAAATCCACTGTGGACGGCTGGCGCTACCGCATCACCTGGAAGCCCCTCGCCACGGAAGAGAAGTCCCTGACCGGCACCTGGCTGGTCGTGACGCCGGAAGACGGCGACCACCCGTGGATCGACGCGGCGCGGCAAGCCGTCGAGGACGCGGGAGCGACCGCCGTCCCGCTCACCGTCGGGGCCACCGACCGGGCCGCGCTCGGCAAGCGCCTGGTCGATCTCGCGCCGGCGGACGGCGTGCTCTCCCTGCTGGCCTTCGACGCGGCCGGGGACGCGGTGCTCCCGCGCGGCGTCGCGAACACGCTGCTGCTGACCCAGGCGCTCGGCGACGCCGGGATCACCGCCCCGCTGTGGCTCGCCACGGCGGGCGCGGTCGCCACCGGCCGGGCCGACACCGTGACCGACCCCGCGCAGTCCCAGATCTGGGGCCTCGGCCGGGTCATCGGCCTGGAGCACGCCGACCGCTGGGGCGGCCTGGTCGACCTGCCGGACACGGCGACCGAGCGTGACCGGCAGCGGTTGGCCGGGATCCTGGCCGCGGCGGGCGACGAGGACCAGGTCGCCGTCCGCGCGTCCGGGGTGCTCACCCGCCGCCTGGTCCCGGCCCCGCTGGGCGACGCCGCCCCGGCCCGCGACTGGCGTCCGGACGGCGCCGTGCTGATCACCGGCGGCACCGGCGCGCTGGGCGCCCACGTCGCCCGGTGGCTCGCCGGCCGCGGCGCGCGGCGTCTGGTGCTCACGAGCAGGCGAGGCGAGGCGGCCCCCGGCGCGGCCGAACTCCGCGAGGAGCTGACCGCCCTCGGCGCGACCACGACGATCGCCGCCTGCGACGTCGCCGACCGCGCGTCGCTGAAAACGCTGCTCGACGAACTGGGCGAGCCCGTCCGGGCCGTCTTCCACGCGGCCGGGGTCGTGCAGGGCACCGCGCTCGACGACACCGAACTGGCCGAGTTCGCCGAGGTGGTGTCGGCCAAGGTCGCCGGCGCCACGCACCTCGACGAGCTCCTGGCCGACCTCGACGCGTTCGTGCTGTTCTCCTCCAACGCCGGCGTCTGGGGCAGCGGCGGGCAAGGCGCGTACGCGGCGGGCAACGCCTTCCTCGACGCGCTCGCCCAGCGCCGCCGGGACCGCGGGCTCACCGCGACCTCGGTCGCGTGGGGCGCCTGGCAGGGCGCGGGCATGGCGGGCGACAACGACGCCGAGGAACACCTGCGCCGCCGGGGCGTCGGGGCGATGCCGCCGGAGCGGGCGCTGCTCGCCCTGGGCCAGGCGATCGACCGCGACGAGACCGTCCTCACCGTCGCCGACGTCGACTGGGAGCGGTTCGTGCGGGGCTTCACGGCCGCGCGGCCGCGGCCGCTGCTCGACGACCTCCCCGCCGTCCGCCGGGCCCTCGAGGCGCGGCCGGCCGAAGCTGAGCCGGCGGACTTCGCGAGCCGGCTGACCGGCCTGCCGCCGGTCGAGCAGGAGCGGGTCGTCCTCGACCACGTCCGCGACGCCATCGCCCGGGTGCTCGGGCACGCGGGCGCCGGGGAGATCGACGCGCACCGGCCGTTCAAGGAGATCGGCTTCGACTCCCTGACCGCGGTGGAGCTGCGCAACCGTCTGCGCACCGCGACCGGGCTCAAGCTGCCCGCCACCCTCGTCTTCGACCACCCGACGCCGTCGGCGCTGGCCGGGTTCCTGCTCTCGGCGCTGGTCGGCGAGGAAGTCTCGGTCCTGGGGGAGCTGGACCGGATCGAGGCGCTGGTTTCAGGGGTTTCCCCAGACGATGACGCCTTTGGTCAAATCACCAGCCGACTTCAGACCATGCTGAACAAGCTGGGAGAAGCCCGGGCGTCCGACGGCCGTCCCCGGGCCGCCCAGCAGCTCGAAGGCGCGACGGACGACGAAATTTTCGACTTCATCCACCGGGAGCTCGGCAGGTCGTGACGGCCCGGCGCCGGTGGACCGCACTAAGGACCACAGGCGAGGGCGCTGGTGAACGAGGACAAGCTCCGGGACTACCTGAAGTGGGTCACGACCGACCTTGCCGAGACCCGGCAACGCCTCCAGGAGCTGGAGGAGGGGGAGCGGGAGCCCATCGCGATCGTGGCGATGGGCTGCCGGTTCCCGGGCGGCGTGACCTCCCCGGAGGAGCTTTGGGACCTGGTCGACGGCGGGACCGACGCCATGTCGGCGTTCCCGGTCGACCGCGGCTGGGACACCACCGACGGCGAGTACGCGCGCACTGGCGGGTTCATCGACACCGCCACGACGTTCGACCCGGCGTTCTTCGGGATCAGCCCGCGCGAAGCCCTGGCCACCGACCCCCAGCAGCGGCTGCTGCTCGAAGTGTCGTGGGAGGTCTTCGAACGCGCCGGGATCGACCCCGGCTCCCTGACCGGCACGTCCGCCGGTGTTTTCGTCGGCTCGACGCCGTCCGGGTACGGCCTGGGCAGCGAGACCGGCGAGGTCGCCGGGCACCTGCTCACCGGCAACGCGGGCAGCGTCCTTTCCGGACGGCTCGCCTACAGCTACGGCCTGGAAGGGCCCGCGGTCACCGTCGACACGGCGTGCTCGTCGGCGCTGGTCGCGCTGCACCTCGCCTGCCAGGCGCTGCGCAAGCGGGAGTGCTCCCTGGCCTTGGCCGGCGGCGCGACGATCATGTCGACCCCGGCCGTCTTCCTCGAGTTCGCCCGCCAGGGCGGACTCTCCGGTGATGGCCGCTGCAAGCCCTTCGCCGAGGCCGCCGACGGCACCGGCTGGGGCGAGGGCGTCGGCCTGCTGCTGCTCGAGCGCCTGTCCGACGCGCGGCGCCGCAACCACCCCGTGCTCGCCGTGGTCGAGGGCTCGGCCGTCAACTCCGACGGCGCGTCCAACGGCCTGACCGCCCCGAACGGCCCGTCCCAGCAACGGGTGATCCGCGCGGCCCTGGCCGCCGCCGGGCTCTCGCCCGCCGACGTCGACGTCGTCGAGGCCCACGGCACCGGCACCACGCTCGGCGACCCGATCGAGGCCCAGGCGCTGCTGGCCACCTACGGGCAGAACCGCCCGGCGGACCGGCCGCTGCGGGTCGGCGCGGTGAAGTCCAACATCGGGCACACCCAGGCCGCCTCCGGCGTCGCCGGCGTGATCAAGATGGTCCTGGCCCTGCGGCACGGGCACCTGCCGCACACCCTGCACCTGGACGAGCCGTCGTCCCACGTGGACTGGGCGGCCGGGTCGGTCGAGCTGCTGGGCGAGCCGATGCCCTGGCCGGAGCGCGAGGCGCCCCGCCGCGCCGGCGTGTCCGCGTTCGGCGTCAGCGGCACCAACGCCCACGTCCTCCTCGCCGAACCGCCGGCGGCCGAAGCGACCGAAGAAGTCCCGGCTTCGGCCGGACCGTGGCCGTTCCCGGTGTCCGCGCGCGGCACGGCCGCCCTGCGCGAGCAGGTCGCGAGCCTCCGGACCGTTGCGGAGCAGGAAAACCTGGCCGACCTCGCCTGGTCGCTGGGCACCGGCCGGGCGGCCCTGGACGACCGCGCGGTCGTCCTGGCCGACAGCCGCGACGAGCTGCTGCGCGGTCTCGACGCCCTCGCCGCGGACGGCGTCGCGCCGGGACTGGTGCGCGGCACGATCCGGCCGGGGAAGCTGGCCTTCCTGTTCACCGGCCAGGGTTCGCAGCGGGCCGGCATGGGCGGCGAGCTGTCCGCGCGGTTCCCGGTGTTCGCCGCCGCCTTCGACGAGGTGTGCGCGGAGTTCGACCGTCACCTCGACCGTCCACTGCGGACGGTGATCGCCTCGGGCGAGCGTCTCGACGAGACCGCGTACACCCAGCCCGCCTTGTTCGCCGTCGAGGTCGCGCTGTACCGGCTCGCCGAGTCCTGGGGCTACACCCCGGACTACCTGCTGGGCCACTCGATCGGCGAGCTGGTCGCCGCGCACCTGGCCGGAGTCCTTTCGCTGACCGACGCTTGCACGCTCGTCGCCGCTCGCGGCCGGCTGATGCAGGCGCTGCCCACCGGTGGGGCGATGGTCGCCATCCAGGCGACCGAGAACGAAGTCGAGCTGGTCGACGGGCTGTCGATCGCGGCCGTCAACGGGCCGTCGTCGCTCGTGCTCTCCGGGGACGAGGACGTCGTGCTGGCCGCGGCGGAGCGCTTCGCCGGGCTCGGCCGCAAGACCAAGCGCCTCGACGTCTCGCACGCGTTCCACTCCGCCCGCATGGACGGGATGCTCGCCGAGTTCCGCCAGGTCCTCGACGGGCTCACCTTCCACCCGCCGAAGATCGCGGTCGTCTCCAACGTCACCGGCACCCTCGCCGACCGGCTGACCTCGCCCGAGTACTGGGTTTCGCACGTCCGCGAGGCCGTCCGGTTCGCCGACGGCGTCGGCTGGCTGAGCGAGGCCGGGGTGACCGGCTTCCTGGAACTCGGCCCCGACGGCGCGCTGGCCGCCCTCGCCCAGGACTGCCTGCCCGGCGACGCGGCCGTGGCCGCGCTCCTGCGCCGGGACCGGCCGGAAGCACCGGCCGCGCTGACCGGGCTCGCCCGGATGCACGTGGCCGGCCACGGACCCGATTGGGCGGCCGTGCTGGCCGGCGGCCGCCGCGTCGACCTGCCGACGTACCGCTTCCAGCGGCAGCGCTACTGGCTGGAGCCCGCGGCCCCCACCGGCACCGGGGACGACGAGTTCTGGTCCGCCGTCGACGCCGGAACCCTCGCCGAGGTGCTGAACCTGCCCGAGGGCGCGGCCGGGGACCTCCTCCCCGCGCTGTCGGCCTATCGCGCGAAGCGCCAGGAAAAATCCATTGTGGATGCCTGGCGGTACGGGATCGGCTGGACGCCGGTGTCGCCGATCTCGAACTCTCTTTCGGGCACCTGGCTGGCGGTCGTCCCGGCCGAGGAATTCACGTCGCCGGTGCTCGACGCTCTGGTGGGCCGCGGATTCGTTCCCGTCACTCCCGATCGGCTGCCCGAGCACTCCGATGTGGACGGACTGCTTTCGCTGCTGGCCTTGGACACCGAAGCGTCCGTCACCACGACCTTGCTGCGCACCATCGAGCTGGTCCGCGTTGCGGCCGCTCCGCTCTGGATCGCCACTCAGAGCGCCGTCTCCACCGGGCAGGCCGACCCGCTGAGCGCGGCCGGCCAGGCTCCGCTGTGGGGTCTCGGCCGGGTCGCCGCGCTGGAGTACCCGCAGCGCTGGGGCGGTCTGGTCGACCTGCCCGCCGAGCTGGACGACCGCGCCCTCGACCGGCTGACCGCCGTCCTGACCTCGGCCGAAGACCAGGTCGCGCTGCGCGCGTCCGGCGCCTTCGCCCGCCGGCTGAAGCGGGCCACCGGCCCGGCCGCCGAACCGTGGTCGCCCGCCGGGACCGTGCTGATCACCGGCGGCACCGGCGCGCTGGGCGCGGTCGTCGCCCGCACGCTCGCCGAAGCCGGAGCCGGGCACCTCGTCCTGGCCGGCCGCCGCGGTCTCGACGCTCCGGGCGCGACAGCGTTGCGGGACGAGCTGACCGCGCTCGGCACCCGGGTCACCGTCGCCGCCTGCGACGTCGCCGATCGCGACGCCGTGGCCGGGTTGCTGGTCTCGCTGCCCGACCTCGACGCCGTCATCCACACCGCCGGCGTCCTCGACGACGCCGTGCTCGACGGCGTCACCGCCGAGCAGCTCGGTACCGTCTTCCGGCCCAAGCTCGACGCCGCCCGGCACCTCGACGAGCTGACCCGCGACCGTGCACTGTCCGCGTTCGTGCTGTTCTCGTCCTTCGCGGGCAGCCTCGGCGCGGTCGGGCAGGCCGCCTACGCCGCGGCGAACGCCGGACTCGACGCGCTCGCCGAGCAGCGCCGCGCCGCCGGGCTGCCCGCCACCTCCGTGGCCTGGGGCCCGTGGGGCGGCAGCGGCATGGCGGCCGACGACCTGGTCGCCGACCGGATGCGCCGGGGCGGGGTGCCGCCGATGGCCCCGCGCCTGGCCGTCGCCGCGCTGCGCCGTGCCATCGCCGGCGGGGAAGCGAACCCCATCGTCGCCGACGTCGACTGGGCGAAGTTCGTGCCCGGCTTCACCACCACGCGCCCCAGCCCGCTGCTCGGCGACCTGCCCGAGGCGCGGGACGCGATGCGCGTCGCCGGAGAAGAGCCGCTGGTCACGCGGCTGGCCGGACTGTCCACAGAGGATCAGCAGGCGCTCCTGCTCGCCGTCGTCCGCACCCAGGCCGCGGCCGTGCTCGCCTACCCCGGGCCGGAGTCGGTCGAGCCCGGGCGGGCGTTCAAGGACCTCGGCGTCGATTCGCTGACCGCCGTCGAACTGCGCAACGGCCTCGGCGCCGCGACCGGGCGCGCGCTGCCCGCGACGCTGGTGTTCGACTACCCGACCCCGGTCGCCGTCGCGACCTACCTGCGCGAGGAGCTGGCCGGTTCCGTCGCGACGCCGGTCGTCACCGGGTCCGCCGCGGCCGTCGAGGACGAGCCGCTCGCCATCGTGTCGATGGCCTGCCGCCTGCCCGGCGGCGTGCGGTCGCCCGAAGACCTGTGGGACCTCCTGGCGGGCGGCCGCGACGCCGTCGGCACCTTCCCCGAGGACCGCGGCTGGCCCCTGGCCGACCTGTACCACCCCGACCGCGACCACGAAGGCACCAGCTACACGCGTCACGGCGGCTTCCTCGACGGCGTGGCCGACTTCGACGCCGGCTTCTTCGGGATCTCGCCGCGCGAGGCCCTCGCCATGGACCCGCAGCAGCGGCTGCTGCTGGAGACCTCGTGGGAGACGTTCGAGCGCGCGGGCATCGACCCGTCGTCGCTGCGCGGCGCCCAGGTCGGCGTCTACATCGGCACCAACGGCCAGGACTACGCGGCGTTGCTGCGCGAGTCCGGCGAGGGCACGTCGGACGGCCACGTCGGCACCGGGAACGCCGGATCGGTCGTTTCCGGGCGGATCTCCTACGTGCTGGGCCTGGAGGGCCCCGCCGTCACGGTGGACACCGCGTGCTCGTCGTCGCTGGTGGCGTTGCACTGGGCCGCGCAGTCACTGCGCTCGGGTGAGTCCTCGATGGCGCTGGTCGGCGGCGTGACCGTGATGACGACGCCGGGCGCGTTCCTGGAGTTCAGCAAGCAGGGCGGCCTGGCCGAAGACGGCCGGTGCAAGGCGTTCGCCGACGGCGCGGACGGCACGGGCTGGGGCGAGGGTGTCGGCCTCATCCTCGTCGAGCGGCTTTCGGACGCACGCCGCAACGGGCACCCGGTGCTGGCGCTGGTGCGCGGTTCCGCGGTGAACCAGGACGGCGCGTCGAACGGGCTCACCGCCCCGAACGGGCCTTCGCAGCAGCGAGTGATCCGGGCGGCGCTGGCGAACGCGGGGCTGGAACCGTCCGATGTGGACGCTGTCGAAGCGCACGGGACCGGGACGACGCTGGGTGATCCGATCGAGGCCCAGGCGCTGCTGGCGACGTACGGCCGCGACCGTGACCAGCCGCTGTGGCTGGGTTCGCTGAAGTCCAACATCGGGCACACGCAGGCGGCGGCGGGCGTCGCCGGGATCATCAAGATGGTCCTCTCGCTGGGCCACGGCCTACTGCCGAAGACACTGCACGTCGACCAGCCGTCGCGGCACATCGACTGGGACAGTGGTGCTGTCGCGCTGCTGACCGAGGCGCACCCCTGGCCGGACCACGACGGACCGCGCCGCGCGGGCGTGTCCTCGTTCGGCGTCAGCGGCACGAACGCCCACGTCATCCTCGAGCAGTCGCCGGAGCGCCCCAATGTGGCCTTGGTTGCGTCCAACGCACCCAAGGCGGCCTTCGGTGCGTCTGACGCACCGAAGGCCACATTGGGGCGCTTGGTTCCGTGGGTCCTGTC
>NZ_JBFBBQ010000087.1:0-37303 GCF_040682775.1 Amycolatopsis sp. NPDC051106
GGTACGGAACCGGCTTCGGCAGCGTGTGCGGCACCCCGGTCACCCGGGCGCGGTAGCAGGCCGCGATTTCGCGGCGGAGCACGAGAGTCATTGGGGGCGTCTGAAGTCCCGAATGAGTCATTCGCGACGTCCGAACCGCGGGCGCAGACGAGTGGGCTGGATTCCGTTGCGCTGTAGCGGCGGAGGCCGGGTGGCTGAACCCGCGACTTTGCCGGAACCCTGGCGCCGGATGCAGTGAAGGTGCCCTTCAGCTCACGCCGTTCGCCGGGAGCGACGCACGACGCTAGGCGATCCGCGCCGAGTCCCGCAGGGCGATCTTCGAGAGCTTGCCGGTGCCAGTCTTCGGCAACGTCGCCAGGAAGACGAACTCGTCGGGCAGCCACCACTTGGCGACCATCGGCGTGATGTGGCGCAGGAGCTCCTCGGCCGTGGCGGCGCTGCCTTCGCGCAGGGCGACGTACGCGACGGGACGTTCCATCCACCGCGGGTCCGGCCGGGCGATCACCGCGACTTCGACGACGTCGGGGTGCGAAGCGATGGCGCCTTCGAGCTCGACCGACGAGATCCACTCGCCGCCGGACTTGATGAGGTCCTTCATCCGGTCCACGAGCCGCAGGTAGCCTTCGGCGTCGATGGTGGCCAGGTCGCCCGTGCGCAGCCAGCCGTCGTCGGTGAAGCTGCCGGCGGCGTCGACCCGGTAGTAGCCGCCCGCCACCCACGGGCCTGCGACCTGGACCTCGCCGACGGCCTCGCCGTCGCGTGGCAGCTCCCGGCCCGTCTCGACGTCCGCGATCCGCACGTTCACCAGCGGCAGCGGCTGGCCCTGGGCGGCCCGCACGGCCAGCTGCTCGGCCTCGCTCGCGTCCCGGTGCTGGGTGCGCGTTCCCCCGATGACCCCGACGGGACTGATTTCGGTCATCCCCCAGGAATGCGTGATGGGGACGCCGAGCGCGGCGCGGTAGGTCTCCGACAGCGCCGGCGGGACGGCGGAGCCGCCGCCGAGCAGGAACCGCGTGGCATTCAGGTCGTACTCCTCCAGGTGGGGAGCCAGGCTCGTCCAGACGGTGGGGACCGCCCCGGCCACGGTCACCCGTTCGGCCGCCATCAACCCCAGCAGGTGAGCCGGGTCCGCGGACGCGCCGGGGAGGACCAACGCGGCACCGGCCATCATCGCGCCGTAGGGCAGGCCCCAGGCATTGGCGTGGAACATCGGCACGATCGGCAGCACGACGTCGCTCTCGCTGATGCCGATCAGGCCGGCCGCGAGCGTGCCCAGGCAATGCAGGACCGTCGAGCGGTGGCTGTAGAGCACACCCTTCGGCGGCCCGGTCGTCCCGGACGTGTAACACAGCCCGGACGCCAGGTGCTCGTCCGCGAGCGCGAACGCGTCCTCGAACGACCCCGCGAACGGCTCGGCCGCGGCGATCAGCTCGTCGTAGTGCGAGATGCGGGGGTCCGCCGGGATCTCGGTGTCGGTGCCGTCGGGCAGCACCACCCAGTGCCGCACCAGCGGCAGCCGCCCGACGCTCGGCCAGATCCGCGGGAGCAGCCCGCGATCGACGAACACGACGTCGTCCTCGGCGTGGTTCACGATGTACTCGAGGTGCTCCGCCGACAGCCGGATGTTGATGGAGTGCAGCACCCGCTTGGTGGCCGGTACCCCCAGGTAGAGCTCCAGGTGGCGCCGGCTGTTGCTCGCGAAGGTGGCGACCCGGGCACCGGCCGGGACGCCGAGGGCGTCGAGCGCGGTGGCCAGGCGCCGGGTGTGGCCGGCGACCTCGGCGTAGGTCAGCCGCTCGGAACCGGCCGTCACGACCGGCTTGTGCGCGAACAGCCGCTCCGCGCGGTCGAGGATGTGGGCGATGGTCAGCGGCCGCGGCTGCATCAGCCCGTCGAGGGCGCCGCCTCCGGGGACGCGCGCTGGGTCAGGCATGGGCGTGCTCTTTCGGTCGGCGGGCCCGGCCCGGAGAGGGGCCCGGCTCTCGGTGCGCGTGTCACTCTAAGTGCGCTTCCCGGCGGAGAAGAGGTCAGAATCTTCCACTGATCGCCCCATTCCGGCGGTGGTTGATCACACCACCGGCCGCCCGGGGTTCCTCCGGCCGTGCCGATGCACGCCCATCCGCAGAGGTGTCGAAACTCCTCACAACCGTTGCCCGGCAACAAACTTTCGTACATCCGTCAGGTGACGGATGTCTGCATCGCGTGCGTGACGAAGCATTGCGCTACGGAGTCCGACGCTCCGGACCTCGACGCCGAGGAGGAGCGATGTTCCGTGCTACCACCGTCTCCACCGTCGTGATCTTCGTTCTCGCCATCAACCTGCGGCCGGCCGTGACCAGCTTGGGCGCCGCCCTGCCGGACATCTCCGTCGCCGGTGCCCTCGTCGCCGCGGTGCTCGTCGCGTTGCCCCTGTGGGCGATCGGCCTGGGTGGCTGGGCGACACCGTGGCTGTGCGGCCGGGTGGGAACGCACCGGACCGTCACCGTGGCCCTCCTCGGGCTGGTGGTGTCGCTGGCCGGCCGGGTCCTCGGGGGCCCGGTACCGCTCCTGGCCGGGACGGCGCTCGCGTGCCTGTCCATCGCCGTGCTCGGCACCATGCTGCCGCTGCTGGCCAACGGATCCGCCGCCTTCACCCTCGGGCTCGGGCTGGGCAGCACGGCCGGGGCGCTGGTCACCCCCGCCGTGGTGATGTCGTCGTCGTGGCGGATCGCCCTCGGTCTCTGGGCGGTCGTGGCCCTGCTCGCCCAGCAGGTGTGGCGACGCACCCCCGGCGAGTTCGTCCCCCCGCGAACGGCCTCCGGGTGGGTGCCCGCCTCCGCCCTGACCATCCACTTCGGACTCATCTCGACGGTGACGTTCCTGGTCATGGGCTGGCTCCCGGGCATCCTGCGCGACGCGGGTGTCCCGCCGGCGACCGCCGGTGCGTGCCTCGCGCTGTCGATGGCCATGGGACTGCCCATGATGTGGCTGGTGCCGGGCTGGACGCGCCGGTGGCGCAACCAGACGCTGCTCGTCGTCGTCCTGGCCGTGCCCAACGTCATCGGGGTGACCGGCCTGCTCCTCGCGCCGGCCACCGCGCCCTGGCTGTGGGCGGCCGCCACCGGCACGGGCATGGGCGCCCTGGCGTTCGCCCTGACGACGATCTCGTTGCGCAGCAAGGGCAGCTCGCTGGCGCTGTCGGCCGGAGTCCAGGGCGTGGGTTACGTCATCGCCGGCTTCGGCGTGCTGGCCTGCGGCTGGCTGCACACCTACACCAGCGCCTGGCGGACGCCGCTGGTGCTGGTGCTGGCGATCCTGCTCGGCCAGGTCGTCAGCGGGCACCTGTCCGTGACCCGCCGGACTCCGTCGCTGTCGGTTCCGGGCCCGCTCGCCGTGCTTCCCCCGCGGAACGCTCCGGAGGTCGGGGTCTGACGCTGCGCCGTGCGGGATCGACCTAGGGCATTCGCCGTCCCCGGCTCAGCCGGCGGGCTGGTGGCGGGCGGCTTCCCGGGCGATGTCGATGCGCGAATTCACGCCGAGCTTGGTGAGGACGTGCGAAACGTGCGTGCCGACCGTGCGCGGGGACAAGTAGAGCCGGGCCGCGATCTGCGGGTTCGACAGGCCTTCGACCACCAGCGCCGCGATCTTGGCCTCGGTCGGGGTCAGACTGTCCCAGCCGTGCGTGCTCTGGCGGTGCTTCACCGTCGGGCCGCTCCGGATGCCGTAGGTCCGAAACAGGGCTCGCAGCCTCGCCACGTCCCACTGCGCGTCCAGCCCCGAGTAGATGTCGACGGCGTGGGTGAAGGCGGCCCGCGCCGCACCGCGGTCTTCGGACTCGTCGTTCGCGAGGGCGACCGCGGCGGCTTCCAGGGCCTTGGCGCGGAAGAGCGGCCGGCCCGCGTCGTGGTAACCGTCGGCGGCGCGCAGCAGCACCGCAGCGTCACGCTCCAGCAGACCACGGCAGTAGAGGGCCAGCGCGCGGTGGTGCGGAACGGCGGAGTCGGCGGCGATCGCGCTCGCCCGGGCCTCGATGTCCGCCGCCGTCCCGACGTCGCCGATCGACATGGCCAGCCGGGCGGCGTCCGCCAGCAGGTCCTCCCCCGCGTCTTCGCCGTTCAACACGCCGACCAGCAGGGTCAGCGCCTGTTCCGGGGCGCCGGCGTGTTCGAAGGCGAGGCAGCGGGCCCGCACCAGGGGAACCACGACCCGGTCGCCGATGCGTTCCGCGTACGGCGCGGCCACCTCGAGGTGCCGGCGTGCCGCGTCCGTGTCGCCGCGGTGGAAGTGGATGATCGCGGCGACCCCGTGGTCGCAGCACACCACGCTCGGATCCTTGCGCTCGTCCGGGACGACGTCCACCTCGGCCAGCGCGTCGTCCCACCGGCCGGCGCCGAGCAGCAGCTGCCCGAGCGCGCTCTGGACCTGGGTCAGCCGGACGGCGCTGCCGGTGCGGTCGGCCAGTTCCCGCGCCCGCCCGGCGGCGGCGAGCGCGTCGGCGTAGCGGTCGAGCGCGCCGAAGGTGACCGACTGGTTGATGCGCAGCAGCAGGGTGAGGTCGATCAGCTCGGGGTCGCCCCGCACGATGACCATCGCCCGCTCGAACAGCGGCAGCGCGCTGGTCCATTCGCCCCGCATCATCGCGACCAGGCTCAGCACGTGCAGCGCCCACCCGGTCGCCCAGCGGTCCTCGACCGAGCCGAGTTCGGCCAGCGCCGCGGTGGCGACCCGGCCCGCGGCGTCGACCTCGCCGAGGTCGCGGTGCGTGCGCGCGATGAGCACCAGCAACCGGGCCCGGTGCCGGGCTTCCAGGCCCGGCTGGGTCAGCGCGTCGTTCAGCTCGGCGAGGGACTCGGCGGAGCGGCCGGTCATCCCGCGGCACTGGACGACCGTCGTGTGCAGGTCGACGACCACGTCGGGATCGCGGACGCGGTCGAGGGCGCGGCAGGCGATCCGCTCGGCCTGGGCGACGTTGCCCACCCGGTAGTAGGCGTCGGCGAGCCGGCAGGCCAGCGCACCGGTCACTGCGTCGTCCAGCGGCGCGTCGCGCACCGCCCGCCTCAGGAGCGCGACGGCGGCGACGGGTGCCTGGCCGATCAACGGCGTGGCCACGTCGAGCAACCACCGCACCGCCCAGGCCGGCACCGGCACGCGACTGTCCGTTGTGGACACCATCGGCAGCAGCTGCCGGGCGACGCGCTCGACCGGCGCGCTCGCTTCGGCCAGCGCCCACGCGGCGGCCTGGTGCCAGGCGATCCGGACCGCCGTCGGCATCTCGTCGTACAGCGCCCGGCGGATCAGCGCGTGCCGGAACGCCAGGTCGTCCCCGGCGGCCACCAGCACCCCGGCGGCGCGGGCCTCGTCGAGGGCGGGCAGCAGGCCGGCGAGCGAGCTGTTCGTGACGGTCACGAGATCCGCGACCGAGAAGCCGTCCCCGAGCAGCGCCGCCGCCCGCAGCACCGTCCGCGCCGCCTCGGACAGGAACCCCAGCCGGTCCGCGATCGCCTCCGGCAGGGAGTCCGGCGTGGCCGTGCCGGTCAGCTCCGCGACGCCGGCCGTGTCGACCTCCAGGCACGAGCTCCGGGACAGGGCGTCGAGCAGTTCGATGAGGTACAAGGGGTTTCCGGCCGCACCGGCGGCCAGCTCCTCCAGCCGGACGCCCGGCTTGCCGCCGGTCCGCGCGGCCACCAGCTCGAGCACCGCCGGTTCTTCCAGCCGGCCCACCCGCAGCCGCTCGGCCTGCGGGACGACCCGGAAGAGCGACCGCAGGTCGTCGCGGCGCGGCACCGGCCGCAGCACGCCCACCAGCAGCAGCGGGAGCCGGCGGACCGACCGCGCGATCCGGCTCCACACCGCCACCGTCGTGCGATCGGCCCACTGCAGCTCGTCGACGACCAGCACGACCGGCCCGGCCTGGCAGAGCTCGTCCACCAGCGCGATCAGCTGCTCGGCCGCCGCAGCGGCGAGATCGGCGCCCTTGCTCGCGACGGCACCACCCCCCAGCAGCTCGGAAATGGTGTCACGACGGGGATCCCGCGTCACCGGCGCGATCTGCAGGGCGTCCAGGAGCGGGAGCAGCGGCAGCGCCTGCCCGAGTTCGTCGCCGGCTCCCCAGAACACCTGGCAGCCCGCGTGCGAGGCGGCGGCGCAGGCGGCCCGCACCAACGCGGACTTGCCGATGCCCGGCTCGCCGTCCACCAGCACCGCGCGGCCGCGGCCCTCTTCCGCTTCACGGATCCAGGCGACCAGCCGGGACAGCTCGTCGTCCCGACCGACCAGCAGCTCGATACCGTCCGTGAGCGGTCGCACACCGGGGATACTAGAAGGAAAGAGGTTACCCAACAAGAGGTGTGGTGATACGGCCCGATGAACAGGCATTATCCGCCGCTCCGCTGCGTGAACAGCCATTTCGGGAATAATCCGGATTCGTGATCTCGGCGTTATTCCCCTGCCCGCCATTAGGGGATCACCGACCGGCCGCCGGAGGCCGGCCGACCCTCTCCGCAAAGGTGCACGCCCCTCGTCGCTCATTCGGGTGGCCCGGCCACCATCCGGATGGAGCACGGCACAACGACGGTGCACCCGGGGAAACCGGGGCGAAACCGAACAGGGACCGCAGCACTCGCAGTCGATCACGATTCTCCGGTCGCGGTCGTCGCAGGCCGGCAACCCCCGGTTCGTTCGAAGATTTCGACAGCGGCGCGATCACCGTCTCGACGGTCTTCGCGCGGACTTCCCCCGCGAATTACGCGCGCGCCGGCGATGGTACGCGACGGCCGGAGCGGCGCCGGCCACGGGTCGATTTCGGCACCGTGAATTCGCCGGGTTCGCCCTCGTGGGAGCGCGATCGCTGATCCATTGTCGTTTACCGTGACCGGCGCCCTCGGGGCCACGTTTTCCGCAGTCTTCCCACGGGCGGCCGGCCCGACCGAGCCCGAACGGCAGTCGCCGGCTGCTGCACGCGGTCCAGCCGAGGACGACGCCCGGCCGGTTCGCCGGCGTGCCCGGCGAACGACCCGCTCACCGGGCCGGACCACCGCCGGCCCCTTTCCCCGATCGGAGCAGCCGTACCCGAAACCGCGATTCCGGCGCCCGCTCTTCCGGGAATCAGTGGCGCAGTACCCTGACCGCCGCAATGATTCGTAGCGTCCTCCGCTGTCCACCGCACGCACCAAGATCCTCGATCAAGTATTCATGCGGCCATTCTGGTGAAATCCCGGTTGCGAACACATCTCGCATTGTCAAGCGATCTGACGCTGCCTACAGTGGCCTGCTTGACAGACACCGGGGAATGAATCACGGATCTTCCCGGGATTCGGTAGATCAACCGTCATCTCCTTCGAGGAGCAAGACTTGTTTGGAATCAGCAGGTCCCGTGGCCGGGTCCTCCTTCGGCACGCCGCGCTCGCCGTCGCGGTCGTCCTGGCCGGCACCGGTTGCGGCGCACTCGGTTCGACCGGCTCGAGCGCCGAGGCCGGCGGCAGCGGCCTGGAAAAGACGACGCTGAAGGTCTCGATCCTGCCCACCACGGACCTCGCGCCGTTCTGGCTGGCCCAGGACAACGGCTACTTCAAGGCCGAAGGCCTCAGCGTCGACTCCGTCATCGCCGCCAGCGGCCAGGCCTCGTTGACGAAGTCGATCTCCGGTGAAGCGGACATCGCGTTCTCGACCTATCCGCCGTTCTTCACCGCGAAGAGCACCGGCGCCGCCGACATGCAGCTGGTCGCCGACGCGACCTCGGTCAACCCGAAGTCCAATGCGATCGTCACGGTGCCGAATTCGCCGGTGAAGACAATCTTCGACCTGGCCGACAAGAAGATCGCGATCACGGCCAAGAACACCGCGTCGGACCTCCTCACACGCTCGGTGATGCAGGATCACGGCGTCGATTTCGGCAAGGTGAAATGGGTGCTGATCCCGCTGCCGAACATCGCCGCGGCGTTGCAGCAGGGCGAGGCGGACGCCGCGTACCTGCCGGAGCCGTACATCACCCAGGCCGCCAAGACGGCGGGCGCCATTCCCGTGATCGACATCAACTCCGGTGCCACCCAGGACTTCCCGCTGACCGGCTACGGCGCGACGAAGAAGTGGGTGCGGGACAACCCGAAGACGCTGGCCGCGTTCCAGCGCGCGATGCAGCGGGCCACGCACGACGCCCTGAACGACCGCGCCAAGGTCGAGCCGCTGCTGGTGCGCTTCGCCAAGATCGACGAGGACACCGCGAAACTGCTCACGTTGCCGGGCTACGGCTCCACTTTGGACTCACGGCGCCTGCAACGCGTGCCGGACCTGCTGCTGCAGCTCGGCGCCATCCCGAAACCGATCGACGTGAACTCGATGATCGGGCCGCAGGCCGGAAGGTGACCCGGCGCCGGCACCCGGGCGGGACGCTCCGCCCGGACGCCGGCGCTACTCGCCGAGGTTGGGCATCGGGCGGTTCGAGCCCCAGCGGATCGGCGGGTCGAACGCGCCGCTGACCGTGTCCAGCTTCGTGCCCTTCGGCGGGAACTCCGGCAGGAAGTTGTCCTCCTTGTTGTGCTGGATGAACTTCTGCACGTCGGAGGTCAGCCCCTTGTACTCGGCGTCGAGCTTGACGTGGTCCCGGATGCCCTGCTCGGCGGGGTTGGCGGCGTCCTTCCACTTGACGTTGTCGCTGGCCGTGACCGAGTAGTCCACCTTGAGGTCGTTGGCCTGCTTGCGGAACTCCGCCGGCGTGGAGTCGATGCCCCACTCGTTCAGCTTGCGCCCCAGCGTCGTGTCGTTCATCTGACTGACGCTGTCCTTGAACTGCCCGACCCGGATGTCGGCCTGCTTGAGCTTGTTCTCGAAGTTCCCCGACATCTGGGAGTTCGCCTTGCGGGACAACGTGGTCATGTTGTCCGCGGTTCCCGAGCCGCCGAGATCGTTGTTCTTCAGGTGCCCCTTGATGAAGTAGCCCTCGTCGGTGTCGGGCTTGTACCCGTTCTTGTCGGCGGGGTTCCGCAGCTTGTCGAGTTCGGCCTGCAGGCGCGGGTCGAAGTTCGCGTGCTTGGTCGTGTTCAGGTCGTTGACGTCGGTGAGGTGGTTGCCCGCCGGCGTGGTCCCGCCGGGGTACTTCCCCTTGCCCGAGCCGTCGAGCGAACCGCTGCCCGACTTCCCGCCGCCCTCCATCACGGTGCGGCCGGAGTCCCCGTGCGACTTGTTGGCGTCGCCGGTGAGCGGCGGGTCGTACCGGCCGGTCCGGGGCTTCTTGGTGGCGGACCCGGTCCCGGCGGCGCCGTTGCCGGCGCCCGGGTTCGGGTTCGGGCGCTTCTTCGAGCCTGACTTGCACGGGGCCGGGGCCTCGAAGGTGGCGTCGTCGTCGAGGAACGCCGTCGGGTCGTCGGCGTAGTTGACGACCTTGCCGCTGTTCCTGGTCAGGCCGAGCGGGTCGGCGGCGAGGAACGGGTCTTCGACGTAGGTCTCCGGGTTCAGCGCCGGCGTCAGGCCGAGCGGGTCCGGCGAAATGTAGCGGGCGTTGGCCGGGTCGTAGTAGCGGAAAACGTTGAAGTGCAGGCCCGTTTCCGCGTCGTGGTACTGGCCGGGGAACCGCAGCGGCGTCCGCGGGCGGGCACCGGCCGGGGTCAGGCCCCACAGGCTCGTCCGCACCGGGCTGACCGCGGCGTGCTCCGGGCCGATCAGCTCGGTCGGGGTGCCGATCTCGTCGGTGACGACGGCGGAGACCTCGACGCGCCCGTCGGGCAGCGTGCGCGCCTGCGCCACCACGCGGTCCTCGTCGGGGTGGTGGATCCAGGTCAGCGTTTCCACCGGCACGCCCCCGGCGGTGTGCCGGGCTTCGACGAGGTTCGTGCCGTCCCAGGCGAAGTCGACCCGTTCGGCGACCGCGCCCGCGGTGTCCAGCCGTTCCTTGGCGGTGCGCCGGTCCAGCGCGTCGTAGCGGTAGCGCCACCGGGTGCCGTCCGGCGTGCGCACCGCGACCAGGTGGTCGTGCGCGTCCCAGCCGAACGTCCAGGTCAGCGGCGTCCCGTCCGGTGCGGGCAGGGTCCGCTGGACCAGCCGGCCCTGCGCGTCGTGCTCGTAGCGCACCGCGCCCGCCGCGGCGAGCACGCCGCCGGGGTACCGGCGCGGGCCCGCCTCGGGGCCGGTCCCCGGCGAGGAGGAGATCAGGTTGCCGAGCACGTCGTAGGCGTAGCGCTCGGTTCCGCCGTGGTGCACGGCGGCGGTGACGCGGCCGGCGTTGTCGAACTCGTACCGCACTCCCCCGGCCGGATCCTCCCGGGCGGCGATGCTGCCGTCCGGGCGCCGGTGGTAGCGGGTGACGCCGGCCGGGGTGTGCTGCGCCGCGAGCCGGCCCACCGCGTCGAACTCCTGCCGCAGCAAGGGGTTCGGCCCGGCGGCGAGGCCCACGGTGCGGCCGGCGGCGTCCTGGCGCAGGGTCAGCTCGGTGCCGGCGATCCGCACCAGCTCCGCACCGTCCTCGCTCTGTCCCCAGTGGACGTCCACTCCGGACGGAGTGCGCCGGGTCTTCGCGCCGTGGCGGTAATCGAAGGTGGTGGTCCCGGCCGTGGTGGTCTGCCGCGTGACGCGGCCCTCGCCGTCGTGGGTCAGCTCGAGCACGCCGTCCGGGCCGGTCGCGCGCACGAGGCGGCCGACCGGGTCGTAGCGGTAGGTCTCGGTGCCCGCCGGGCTGATCCGCTCGGTCAGGTTGCCCAGCAGGTCGTACCGGGACTCCACGGTCTCGCCGGCCGGGCCGGTGAGCCGCACCCGCTGTCCCGCGGCGTCGTACTCGCAGCGGGTGACCCGGCCGGCGAAGTCGGTCTGGGAAAGCAGCCGGTCTTCGGCGTCGTAGGTGTAGTGCCAGGTCTGCCCGGCGGGGTTGGTCACGGCGACCAGCCGCAGTTCGGTGTCGTAGCGGTGGGTGGTGCGCGCCCCGGTGGCGTCGACCGTGGCGACGAGCGTGCCCATCGGACCGTTTTCGGTGCGGGCCACCCGGCCCAGCTCGTCGGTGAAGGACGTTTCTTCGCTTTGGCCGTCGAACGTCCACTGCCGGCGGGTCCCGTCCACGGCGAGGACTTCCCGCAGCGAGCCTTCGACCGTCCACGCGTACGCGGTGCGGCCGCCGGAGCTCTCGACCGCCCGCGGCCGTCCGAACAGGTCGGCTTCGACGCGGGGCTGCTCGGCGACGTCCGGCGCGCTCCCGGTGTGCTCGAGGTGCTGGTCCGCGGTGACGCCGAGCGGGTCGGCGTAGGGGTCGGGCAGGTTCGGAGCGGCATAGCGGCGGCGGAAGACCCGGTCGCCGTCGGCCACTTCGATCACCAGCTCGGTCTCGCTCCGCTCGGCGATCAGCACGCGGGAACCGTCGGCGCGCAGCACCGAAACGAGCCGCCCGTGCGCGTCGTGCTCGAACTCGGTGCGCCGGCCGAGCGGGTCGGTGCGCGAGAGCAGCACGTCACGCGGCCCCCACTCGCGACGGGTCACGCCGCCGAGCCGGTCGGTCAGCGCGATCGTGTTGCCGTCCTCGTCGAACTCGTACACCGTCTGCCGGCCGAAGGAGTCGGTCACGGTGGTGCGCCGGTCGGCGTAGGCGAGCGTGGAGTCGAGGTAGCCCTGGTCCCCGACACCCCGCACGCAGCGGCCGTGCCGGTCGTAGACGTAGCGGTACCAGGCGCCGACGTGGTCGGTCCAGCCGGTGATCCGGCCCTCGGCGTCGTGGGTGTAGCGGGCCGGCCGGGGCGAGGAGTTGGCGCGCAGGCCGAGGTGGCCGTGCGCGTCGTAGTCGTAGCGGGCGACGAGGACGTCAGCCGCTTCCGACAGCGCGCGGACGGCGCGGATCCGGCCGCCGGCGACGTCGAAGGCGATCCGGGCGCCGCCGGAGTGCGTGAGCAGCGCGGGCGCGCCGTCGGCGTCGTGCTCCAGCTCGACGTACCCTCCGCTCTCGGAGCGGATTTCCTTGAGCAGGAACAGATCCCGGGTCCCCTCGGCCGCGGCGAACCGCCGCAGGGTGCCGCGCGCGGGGTCTTCCAGGACGTACGCGGCGCCCTGCCCGTACAGCCGGCGCAGCGGACCGTGCGGGGCGGTGACCGCCGCTCCCGGCGCGGGCACCGGGAAGCGCAGGACCATGGCGTCGGCGCTGTAGTACGTGACGGTCCCGTTCGCGACGGTCAGCCGCTCGTCCACCAGCGACGCCCACGACGGCCCGAACCAGCGCCCGGCCCGGTAGGACGAGACGTGGTTGCGGACGATCAGCCGGCCGAGCGGCCCCGGCACGACGAGGTCGCTTTCGGTGACCAGGACGTCGCCGGTCTGGACGTCGATCGGGTCGCCGCTGCCTTCCTTGCAGCCGGGTTCCTTGGTCTGGGAGGTGTTCCGGTCAGATCCCTTCGAGCCGCCGGAGCCCTTCGCGCCCGCGGACGTGGTCGAGTCGCCCGGCGGGTCGTCGAGGCCGCGGGAGGCAGGCGGGGGGTCGTTCTTGGGTGGCGGGTCGGTCCTGGGCGGCGGGTCGGCCTTGGCGCCGGACGGGGTGGTGTCGTCGCCCTTCGCGCCTGAGGTGGTGGTGCTGTCGCCCTTAGGTGGTGGGTCGGTCTTCGGCGGTGGTGCGTCCGGCCCGCCCTTGCCGTTGGGGCCGTCGAGACCCTTGGGGTTGCCGTTGATGTCGGCGTGCTTCGGTGGCGGTGCACTCTTGCCCGGCTTGATGTTCTTCAGCGCCTTCGCCGCGTCGGAAAACAGGTCACCGGCCCGCTTCAACAGCGGGATCAGCGCCTGGAGTGCCTTGACCAGGCGTTTGGTCAGGTCGGCGATCTTGGACGCGGTCTTCGCGACGGCGGTGATCACCTGGGGAACGACCCACGTCATCCCGATACCGAGGGTGAACACCACCTGCAGGGCCCAGCTGATCAGGTGCCCCACCAGCTCGGCGATGATGTCGCGAACAAGCGCCCGCACCGCCGCCACGACCTCACCAGCCGTCTTCACACCACTGGACGCGCCTTCGCAGCCCTTCTGCGCGGTCTCCAGCAGAACGACGGTGTCCTGCGCGCGTTGCCGGTAGGCGTCCCCAGCGGTGCCGGTCCACGACGAGACGTCCGTCTTGACCATCCCGGTCAAGTCCTGGCCGATGCTGCCCAACTCGGTCGCGACGTTCTTCCACGTCTCCGACTGCGCCGCGATCTCGTCAGCGTTGCCGGTCAGACCGTTGAGAGCTTCCTTGAGCGGCCCGACGTGTTCGATCAACCACCCGACGCCGGCGGCGAGGATCGCGCCGAAGGGGTCCATGGCCATGGAGAGGGCATCGAGTGCGGTGCCGACGGCGCCCATCGCGACCGAGGCCCAGTCGCCGCTCTCGATCGCGGACTTGAGGTCGGCCGCCGACTCCAACAGCGAAATGCCCGAATACGCCGTCGTCGAATCCTTGGTCTCCGCGACCAATGGATTGCTCATCCGTCCCCCGCCTCAGTCACCTGACCGACCCCGAAGTTCCCATCAAAACACACCTCGCCGGGCGGACCGTGAGGGACTGATGATCACGGGTCAGGCGGTGGTGCCGCGCGTCACAAGCCGGTCGACGACCGGGTCGGCTGGACCGGGCTCACCAGCTGACGACAGTGCGCCCCAATGTGGCCTTCGGTGCGTCAGGCGCACCCAAGGCGGCCTTCGGTGCGTTGAACGCAACCAAGGCCGCCTTGGGGCGCTGTCAACGACCTCGGCGCGGCACTCGCTCACGTCGCGCGGGGCTTCGCGGTGGGACCGGGCGCCGCCACGGCGGCCATGATGTGCCGGGTGCGCTCGCGCAGCAGCTCGTGCGTGCGGTCGTGGTGGTTGCGGGGGTGCCACGCCATGCCGAGCGCGATGGGCGGCAGGGCCAGGGGGATCGGGAACGTCCGCAGCCCGAGCGTCTCCAGCATCGTGCGGCCCAGCCCGGCGGGGGCGACGCAGACGACGTCGGTTTCGCGGGCCAGGTACAGCGCGCTCGCGAAGCTGGGGACCACGGTGAGCACGCGCCGGCTCAAGCCCAGCTCGGCGAGGCGCTCGTCGATCGGGCCGTGCGCCCGGCCCCGCCGCGACACGGCGACGTGGTCGGCCGCGGCGAACCGTCTCGGCGTGACGGTTTTGACCTTCGCCAACGGATGGTCCGGCCGCACCGCGCCGACCAGCGTCTCGGTGACGAGCGTTTCGGAGTGGATCTCCGGGTCGCCCGGGCGGATGGTGCCGATTTCCAGGTCCACCAGACCTTCGCGCAGGGCCGGGGTGTCTTCGAGGTTCTCCGGCCGCAGCCGCAGGGAGATCCCCGGCGCCTGCGTCCTCAGGTCGTCGATGAGGGACGGGATGAACGTCGTGGACAGCATGTCGGTGACCTGCAGGTCGAACTGGCGCACCGCGGTCCGCGGATCGGCCGTGGCCGACGGCGTGAACAGCGCCCGGGCCCGGGCGGCGACGGCGTGCACTTCCCCGCGCAGCTCCAGCGCCCGGGGTGTCGGCACGAGATCGCGCCCGGCCCGCACCAGCAGCGGGTCGCCGAACGCGCGGCGCAGGCGGGCCAGGGACCGGCTCACCGCCGGCGCCGAGGTGTGCAGGCGCGCCGCCGCCTTCGTGACGCTGTTCTCGGTGAGCAGCGCGTCCAGCACCTCGATCAGGTTCAGGTCGTGATCCACGCTCCGATTATCACAGATGAAATGAGTGTGTACCAAGGTTGCACTGGAGTTAAACGGCATCCGTCCCTAGCGTCGAACCCGGACGACCGAAGGAGGGATACCGATGCGAGTTGTGGTGATCGGCGGCGGGATCGTGGGGTTGACGAGTGGCCTCGCGCTGCGCCGCGCCGGGATCGACGTGGTGATCTGCGAGCAGGCGCCGGAGATCCGCGCCGCCGGGGCCGGGCTGGGGCTGTGGCGCAACGCGCTGGCGGTGTTCGACGACCTCGGCGTCGGCGATGAGGTGCGGGCCATCGGCGAGCCCAGCGAGATGTACTTCCACGACACGGCCGGGCGGCCGCTCGAGACCCCGGGGTTCGGGGCCGAGGACCACCGGTTCCTGTTGGTGCACCGGGCGAAGCTCAACGAGTTGCTCGCCGGCGCCGTCGGCCGGGAGAACATCCGCCTCGCCACCGGGTTCACCGCGTACGAGGAACACGCGGACCACGTCACGGTGCGGTTCGCCGAGGGCAGCGGGGAAGACGCCGACGTGCTCGTCGGCGCGGACGGCGCGTACTCGGCGGTGCGGGAGCAGCTGGTGCCGGGCACGCCGGCGCGGGAGCACCCCGGTCACCACGCCTGGCGCGCGGTCATCCCGGACCCGGGTCCGAAGCTGACCGAGAACCGCGTGATCCTGGGCGGCCACGGCTGCCGCGGCGGGTACGTGCGCACCTACGACGGCGGCGTCTACTGGCTGGTGAACCAGTTCGACACGCCGGAGCTGACCGGCACCCGCAAGCAGCAGGCCCTGGACCGCGCCGCGTACCTGGAAGAGAGCACCGGGATCCTCTCCGAGCTGATCGCCACGACGCCCGAAGAAAGCATTCTGCACAACGAGGTCATGCTGGTGCCGCCGCTGCCCCGCTGGGCTTCCGCGCGCGTCGTGCTCGCCGGGGACGCGGCTCACGCGATGTCGCCGCACATCACCGCCGGCGCGACCCTCGGCATCGAGGACGCCGCGCTGCTCGGCCGCCTGCTCGGCGCGGCCGGTGACGTCCCCGCGGCGCTGGCCGCCTACGAGGCGGACCGGATCCCGCGGTACGCCCGCGCCGCGGACCTGTCGGCGGCGGTGGAACACGCGCCCACGCCGCAGGAGTTCGCGCACCACTACGCCGCGTTCAGCCACTGGATGATGACGACCGGCGCCGGCGGAGACCGGGGGCGGGCATGACCTTCACGGTGGAAGTGGACGTGCCGGTGCCGATGCGCGACGGCGTCGCGCTCGCCACCAACGTGTGGCTGCCGGCCGGGCCGGGACCGTTCCCCGCGTTGCTGGTCCGCACGCCGTACGGCAAGGACGACGCCGGCCTGTACGGCAATCCGAAGCTCCCGGACGTGTTCGCCCTCGTCGAAGCCGGCTACGCGGTGGTGGCGCAGGACGTCCGTGGCACCTCCCGCTCCCCCGGGACCTTCGTGCCGCACACGCACGAAGGCCGGGACAGTCTCGACACCCTGACGTGGCTGGCCGCGCAGCCGTGGTGCGACGGCGCGGTCGGCATGTGGGGCGGCTCCTACATGGGGTTCACGCAGTGGCAGGCGGCCCCGCACGACGCGCCGGCGTTGCGCGCGATCGCCCCGGTGATGACCTCGGCCGACCCGTACGCGGCGCCGTGGCGCTCCCCCGGTGGCGCGTTGTCCCAGGACGCCGTGCTGTCCTGGGGCACGCTCTCGGCCCTGCGCACCCTGCGCCGCGATGACGGTGACCCCGCCGACGCCGCGGCGCTGCTGGCCGGGCTGGCCGAACCGCGGCTGCTGCACGAGCCGCTGCCGCTCGCCGACCGCGGCCCGGTGACGCGCTCCCTGCCTTGGCTCGGCGAGGTGCTCGGCCACCCGGAACGGGACGGCTTCTGGCGGGACATCGCCGCGATCGACCACTGCGACCGGATCACCGTCCCGGCCCTCCACATCGGAGGGTGGTACGACGTGTTCGTCGGCGAAACCGTGCGGTCCTACACAACGATGCGGCGGCACGGGGGCAGCGCCGCGGCCCGGGACGGGCAACGGCTGCTCATCGGGCCCTGGTCCCACCCCGACGGCACCGACCTCGGCACCTACCCCGACCGGTCGTTCGGGCTCGCCGGGAGCATCAAGGCGGCCGGCATCACCGAAACCCACCTGCGGTTCTTCGACCGCTGGGTCCGGGGCCGGGTGGACACCCCCGAGGAGGCCGGCCGGGTCCGGATCTTCGTCATGGGCGTCGACCAGTGGCGTGACGAGCCGGACTGGCCGCTGCCGGACACCCGGTACACCGATTTCTTCCTCGCCGGCGACGGCCGCGCCAACACCGCCACCGGCGACGGCGTCCTGACATGTGATGTCTCGCCCACGCCCAGGACGACCGGGACTGGATCGCCCTGCGGCGGCTGTTCGCCGACGAGGTGACGCTGGACCTGTCGGCCCACCACCACGGCGGGCCACCGAGGACCGTGCCGGCCGCCGACCTGGTCGAGCTGGCGCGCACGACCCTGGCGGGGTTCGACTGCACCCACCACGCCGCCACCGACCTCGTCGTCCGGGTGACCGGCGACGAAGCAACGTGCCGCACGCACATGGTCGCCTACCACCACGTTCCCGCCGGCCCCCGAGTCGTCGACCACTGCACGATGCGCGGCTACTGGCAGCTGGCACTGCGCAAAACCGGCGGACGCTGGCTGATCCACCGGTGGGCCGTGCAGCGCACCGCCCCGTGGGAAGGATCTCCGGACGTCTACGCGCTCGCCGCCGCGCGCGTCGCACCCCCGACCTGACCGCCACCGAGGAGACCTGCGATGTTCTACGAAATCCGCACCGAGCACGCCCGCTCCGGCCGCGGCGCCGAACTGGCGCGCTACCTGGACGAGACCGTCATCCCGCTGCACCGGGAACGGGGGATGGACGTCGTGGGATCGTTCACCGTGCTCGGCGACGAGGACACCTTCGTCTGGATCCGGCGGTTCGACGACGCCGCCGACCGCGAACGCGTCCTGGCCGCCGTCCACCACGATCCCCGGTGCGCGCCCATGGCCGAGACCGTGGCGGCGCTGACGAGCGGGACCGCGGCCACGATCCGGCTGGCCCCGACCGCCGGGTCCGTGCTCTGCTGAGCGCCGATCACGTTCGAAAGGACTTCCTGTGGCCCAGCACCACCTTCCGGCGACGCGCGCGACCACCGTGGACGTGTTCGACCGGACCACCCCGCCCGTGCTCACCGTGGACCCGGGCGATTCCGTCGTGGTCGGCTCGCTCGACGCCGCGGGTTACCTGGAACGCCGGGTGCACGGCCCCACGATGTTCCCGGACCGGCGCGGACACTGCCTGACCGGGCCGATCGAGGTGCGCGGCGCCGAGCCGGGCATGGTCCTGGGGGTGCGCTTCACGTCGATCACGCCCGGCGACTGGGGCTGGACCACCGCGGGGGTGAAGGACAACGCGCTCAACCGCAGGCTGGGCGTGGCCGGCGGACCGCCTTCGTGGCTGACGTGGGACATCGGCGACGGCGCGGCGACCAGCAACCTCGGCCACACCGTCGGCATCGCGCCGTTCCTCGGCGTCGCCGGCGTGCCGCCCGCCGAGCCGGGACCACACTCGACGATTCCGCCGAGAACCGTCGGCGGCGGCAACCTCGACTGCCGCGACCTGGTGGCCGGGTCGACGTTGTTCCTGCCGGTGACGGTGCCCGGCGCGCTCCTGCACCTGGGCGACGGCCACGCGGCGCAAGGAAACGGCGAAGTCGGCGGGACGGCGATCGAATGTCCCATGACCACCGAGGTGACCCTGACCCTGTCGGCGGACCCGGCGGTCCCGGGCATCCACGCGGAGACACCGGAAGGCCGGGTGACGTTCGGGTTCGACGCCGACCTCAACCAGGCCGCGGCCGACGCGCTCGACACCATGGTCACCTGGCTGCAGAGGCTTCACGACGTCGACAAACCGACCGCGCTGGCCCTCGCCAGCCCGGTCGTGGACCTGCGGATCACCCAGATCGCCAACGAGACGTGGGGTGTGCACGCGGTCCTGCCGCACGACGCGATCCGCTGAGCGGCGATCACCGGCGGCGCTTACGTCACCGAGCCGGGCCGATCACCGTCTCCGCCAACCGCTTCCCGACCGAAAACGGCCGCGCGTCCCGGGAAACCACCGACGTCACGGTCGCGCCCTCCAACAGGAGCAGCACCTCCTCCGCCCGATCGTCCGCGCGGTCGGAGCCGGCGCGTTCGAGCTGGGTGCGGAGGTAACTGCGCAGGGCGGCCTTGTGGTGGCGGACCACCTCGCGCACCGGGTCCGCGGGGTCGGGGAACTCCGCGGCCGCGTTGAGGAACGCGCAGCCGCGGTAGCCGTCGCGGGACAGCCAGTCCTCGTACGCGTCGAACACCGCCAGCACCCGCTCGCGCGGGTCGGCGTGCCCGGCCGTGATCGCGTCGACCTGCTCCTGCCACCGGCGGTCGCGTTCGCGCAGGTACGCGACGACCAGCCGGCTCTTCGAACCGAAGTTCCCGTAGAGGGCCGCCTTCGTCACGCCCGCCTCGGCCGCGACCGTGTCGACTCCCACCGCGTGGATGCCCTCGCGGTAGAAGAGGGCCGACGCCGCCTTGAGCACCTTCGCCCCCGCGTCCCCCGGACGAGTCCTGACCACCATTCCTCCACACTGATCGGTCTGGCCCACTACCTGCACCAACCGTAGCATCACTTGACACCATACAGACCTGTCTGTTTGGTGGAGGCATGGAGACCGAAACGGAGGCAAGGTGGTGGCCCGTCGCGGCGGCCGGGGCGGGCGTGATCGCCCTCTGCTACGGGTTCGCGCGCTACGCCTACGGACTGTTCGTCCCGCGGTTCAGCGCAACGTTCGGGCTCACGACGGTCGCCGTCGGCGTGCTCGGCGGCCTCTCCACCGCGGGCTACGGCCTCGGGCTGCTGCTGTCCCCGAAGACTTCGGCGCGGTCGCCGCGCGGCACCGTGCTGCTGGCCGGGGCGGCGGCCACCACGGGACTCGCCCTGATGGCGGTGGCACCGGGTGTCGCGGTGTTCGGCGCCGGGATCGTCGTCGCGGGGGCCGGCGCGGGACTCGTGTCCCCCGGCGTCGCCCAGCTGATCGGCGAGGCCGTCGGCGCACGCGTCCGGCCGCGGGCGCAGACCTGGGCGAACACCGGAACCGGCCTCGGGCTCGCGGCGTCGGCGTTCACGCCCTTGCTCGCCTTCGGCTGGCCCGCGATCTGGGCCACGTTCGCCGTGCTCGGCGCGGCGATGACGCTGCTCGCCTGGCGGACACTGCCGCGCACCCGGCCCGCCGAGGCGGCCACCGGTCCCGCTCGCGGCGTGGCGCCGCTGGTGGTCAACTCGGTCCTCATCGGCGTGACGAGCGCGCCGTACTGGACGTTCTCCAGCTCCCGCCTCACCGAAGCCGGCCTGAGCCCGGCCGCCGCGACCTGGTGCTGGTTCGCCATCGGCGCCGCCGGGCTGCTCGGCGGCCTGGCCGGGCGAGCCGCCGGACGCATCGGGCTGCGCGCCGCCAACCTCGCGACGTGGACGCTCGCAGCGGCCGGCATCGCCCTGCTGGCCCTCCCCCACCCCGGCCTCCCCGGCGCACTGGTTTCCGGCGCGCTGTTCGGCGTCACGTACATGGCGTTGACGGGACTGTGCATCCTCTGGGCCGCCCGCCTGTTCCCCACGCGGCCCGCCCGCGGGGTCACGTGGTCCTTCGCCGGGCTCGGCGCCGGCCAGACCGTGGCGTCCCCGCTGGCCGGCGCGGCGGCGTCCGCCCTCGGCCTGGGCACGGTGTTCGGGCTGACGGCTCTGGTGGCGATGGTCGCGTGGAGCCAGCTCCATGCCCGGCTCGCCCCGCCCGCGGATGTTCGCCGGGGGCCTTCACCGGGTACGTACCTGCCGGACGCTCCGCGAGGTGGTCACGGAGCCGGGCGGAAGGCAGGTCGCCGATGACGATCGAGCAGACGCGGCACAGCACCGGCGAACTGCGGGTCGTGGCCCTGGAAGTGGCCGACGACCTCAGCGAGCTGGCCGCGGTGCGCGCCTGGGCCGACCGGCTCCTCCTCGACCTGCCCGACGACGCGCGTCACGCCGTGGTGACCGTCGTCGACGAACTCACCTCCAACGCCTTGCGCCACGGCGAGCCACCGCGGCAGGTCCGGTTGCTGCGGCGCGCGAACTGGTTGTGCGTCGAGGTCGACGACGCCTGCCTCGAGCCCGCGTGCTCACACCCGTCCATGGGTGCGTCGCCGCACGGGCTGGGGCTGGTCGCGAACCTGAGCGTGGCGTGGGGTCAGTGGCAGCGCTCGACGGGCAAGACGGTGTGGGCCGAGATCACCTTCGACGCCGCCTGACGGGCAATCCCCGGCCGATGTGGCCGAACACCTGGTCAAGTGAGGCCGAGTGGGCGAGGCTGCGCGGGTGCCCGACTTCAGAGGATTCAGCCTGTTGGCCCGGATTGGTTTGACCTGCTACGCCTTCGTCCATCTCGTCGTCGCGTGGCTCGCGGTCCAGGTGGCGCTCGGCGACAACGAAAAGGCCGACAAGGCCGGCGCGCTGCAGATCGTCGCCTCGGGCGGCGGAGCGTGGCTGCTCTGGGTGATCGCCGCCGGCACGGGGCTGCTGGCGTTGTGGCAGCTCACCGAGGCGATCGCGGGCCACCGGAACGCTTCCCCGCGCCGGCGGCGGGTGCGGCGGGTGACCAGCGGCGTCGAGGTCGTCTTGTACGGCCTGGTCGCCTACAGCGCGGGCAAGACCGCGACCGGCGGTTCCGGCAAGGCGGGTTCGGTGGTGGCCACGGTGCTGGCTGAGGACTGGGGAGCCGCCGTGGTGATCTCGGCCGGTGTCGTCGTCATCGTGGTGGCCGCCTTCCTCGCCTACCGCGGGATCAGGAAGAAGTTCGTCCACGACCTCGACCTCGGCGGCGCGTCCCCGGTGGTGCGCCGGTCGACGGAGCGGCTCGGCCAGGTCGGCTGGTGCGCGATGGCGCTGGCCTACGGCACCGTGGGCGCGATGCTCGTCATCGCCGCCGTCGAGTACGACCCCGCCAAGGCCGGTGGTCTGGACCCGGCGCTCAAGACGCTCGCGGTCCAGCCGTACGGGCAGGCCATGCTGCTCACCCTGGCCGCCGGCATCGCGGTCTTCGGCGTGTTCGCACTGCTCGAAAGCCGGTACCGCAAGATCTGAGTGTCACTCGTTCCAGTGCGAACGCGTGTTTGCCCGGCGGGATAGCGGGTACCCGGAGACCGTAGCGAGCCGCCACCGCCCCGAGGTGGCGGCTCTTCGGGAAAAGGAGCTTCTCCACCGTGATCATCTTGGGTGTCATCCTGCTCGTCATCGGTTTCATCGTCGGCATTCCGGTGCTGTACACGATCGGCATCGTGCTCGCCGTCGCCGGCGTCGCGTTGGCGATCCTCGGCGGGACCGGACGCAAGATCGGTGGCCGGGCGCACTGGTACTGAGCCGGAACTCGTTCTCGGAAACGCCGTCCAGGGCCGGAAGCCACCCGCTTCCGGCCCTGGCCGCGTTCACCGCAGGGACTTCGCCGCGCGCGGCAGGGACTTCCGGGCAAAGCCGTGGCGACGCCGCCGGCGCCGGGATCCGGTGCCGCGAATGACCCATTTGCGACCTCTGGCGTCCCGAATGAGTCATTCGGGACGTTCGGACCGCGGGGCGAGCGCCGGGCAGCCGCTCCCCCGCCCAGGCGCGCGAACCCGCGACTTGCCGCGCACAGCAGGGACTTCCGGGCAAACTTTTGTCACCCCTCGTCATCACCTGATGGTGTGGTGTTAACTGTCGGGACTGACAGAGAGCGTTTCCCCGACTTCGGCTGCGACGGCACAACGCCGTACCGGTTCGCCCGCCCCGCCCGGAAAGGCCGTCCTCGATGCGAGTGTCCGCACCGCTGTCGTCCGGTCAGCAGCGCCTTTGGACCGTCTCCCAGCTGGACGGGGCCGGCCCGGCCTACAACGAGACCATGGCCTTCGCCCTGCGGGGTCCCCTCGACCGCGAGGCTCTGCGACGGGCCTTCGACGCCCTCGCCGATCGCCACGAGGCCCTGCGCACCCGGATCGTCGTCGAGGACGGCCGGCCCGCGCAGATCGTCGAACCCGCCGGTCACGGCTTTCCCTGCACCGTCACCGATGTCGCCGGACGGCCGGGCGAAGCGGCCGAACTGCGGCGCACCGACCCGTTCGAGCCGTTCGACCTGACGCGGGCCCCGCTGGCCCGGGCCCGGCTGCTGGCCGCCGGCGACGAGGACCACGTCCTGCTGATCACCGTCCACCACGTCGTCTTCGACGGCCGGTCCCGCACCTTGCTGCTGCGCGAGCTGGGCATCCTCTACGCCGCTCAAGTGAGCGGCGTAGCGGCCGACCTGCCGCCCGCGCGGCCCTACCGCGAGCACTCCCGGGCCCAGCAGGACTGGCTGGCCGGCCCCGGCCCGGCCCCGCACGAGGCCTACTGGCAGGACCGGCTCGACGGCGTGCCGCCGGTGCTGGAGCTGCCCGCCGACCGGCCGCGCCCGGCCCGGCAGGACCACCGCGGCGCCCGGGTGCCGGTCTCCCTCGGACCGGACCTCACCGCCCGCCTGAAGGTCGTCGCCCGCGAGCACGGCGTCACGCTCTACTCGACCGTCCTGACCTGCTGGTTCATCTTGCTCTCCCGGCTTTCCGCGCAGTCTGACATCGTTGTCGGCGTCCCCACCGCCAACCGCGGCGCCGGCGGCGAACACCCCGACACGATCGGGTTCTTCGTCAACACCCTCGCCGTGCGCGCCGAGCTGACGGGTGCCCGCACCGGCGCCGCTCTGCTCAAGCAGGTCCGCGCGGACCTGCGGGCCGCGATCGACCACGTCGAGCTGCCGTTCGAACGGGTCGTCGAGCTGGTGAACCCGCCGCGCAGCCCCGCGCACACCCCGCTGTTCCAGACGATGGTCGCCTGGGTGCCGACCCTGCACGACCTCCTGGAGCTGCCGGGCGTGACGGCCGAACCCCTCGACGTCGAGCACGCCCCCGCGAAGTTCGACCTCGCGCTCGGCCTGGCCGAGGAGGACGGCGACGTCGCCGGGCACCTCGACTACGCCGTCGCCCTCTTCGACCACGCCACCGCCGCGAGGTACGGCACGTACCTCGTCCGGCTGCTGGACCAGCTGGCCGCGCGACCGGACCTGGACATCGCGAGCTACGAACTCCTCGACGACGCCGAACGGCGCGAGATCCTCACCACCTGGAGCACCGGCCCGAGTCCGCGCCGGCGCCCCGGCGGCCTCGTCGACCGCTTCACCACCCACGCCGAAACGACCCCGGACGCCCCCGCGCTCGTTTGTGCCGGCCGGACCCTCACCTACGGCGAGCTGGACCGCCGCAGCACGAAGCTGGCGAACGCCCTGCGCGCCCGGGGAGCCGGGCCGGGCGAAGTCGTCGCCGTCCTCAGTGGACGGTCGGTGGAGCTGGTCGTCGCCGTCCTGGGCGTGCTGAAGACCGGCGCCGCCTACCTCCCGCTCGACCCGGCCCAGCCGGCCGCCCGGCGGGCGGCGATGGTCGAGGACGCGCGCCCCGCGCTGGTCCTGGGCGACGACGTCACGGCCCTCGAAGCCGAGGGCGCCGAGACCCGGGCACCGGTCACGACCGGCCCCGGGGAGACGGCCTACGTGATCTACACGTCGGGGTCGACCGGGCGCCCGAAGGGGGTCGCGGTGACCCACCACAGCGTCCTCGCCCTGTTCGACCAGTGGCTCGACCGCTTCGGCGCGACGCCGGGCGAGGCGACGTCGGCGTGGTCGAGCATCGGCTTCGACGCCTCGGTGCACGAACTGCTGCTCCCCCTGACCACGGGCGCCGTGCTGCACGTCGTGCCCGAAGACGTCCGGCCCGATCCCGCGGCGCTGATGGCGTGGCTGCGGGAACACCGGGTGGTGCAGGCGTTCCTGCCGCCGGCCTACGTTCGGTGGATCGACGAAGACCTCAGCCGGGTGGCAGGGCTCGCGCTGCGGCAGGTCCTCACCGGCGTCGAACCGCTGACCGGCGCCGCGCTCGCCCGGTTCGCCGCGGCCCTGCCCGGCCTGCGGATCTGCTTCGGCTACGGGCCGACCGAGGCCACGCTCTACGCCACCGCGCACTTCGACCCGAAGCCCCTGGACCGCCCGGCCCCGATCGGGCGGCCCCTGCCCGGGTCACGGCTGTACCTCCTCGACGAGCGGCTGCGCCCGGTGCCGCCGGGCGTGGTGGGCGAGGTCTTCCTGGCCGGCGACTGCCTCGCGCGTGGCTACCTGCACCGCCCGGGGCTGACCGCCGAGCGGTTCGTGGCGGACCCGTTCGTGTCCGGCGAACGGATGTACCGCACCGGAGACCTGGCCCGGTGGCTGCCCGACGGCGAAGCCGAGTACGCCGGCCGCCGCGACGACCAGATCAAGCTGCGCGGGTTCCGCATCGAGCCCGGCGAGGTGACGGCCGCGCTGCTGGCCGTCCCCGGCGTCCGCGAGGCCGCCGTGCTGGTGGACCGCGAAGGCGAGCCCCGGCTCGTCGCCGGGGTCGCCGGCGGCGGCCGGACCCCGCACGAGTGGCGTGCGGCGCTCGCCGACCGGCTGCCGGACTACATGATCCCGTCCGTGTTCGCCGAGTTCGACCGCCTGCCGTTGAGCCGCAGCGGCAAGCTCGACCGCGACGCCGTCCTGGCGCACGCCCGCGCGAGCGCGCCCGCCGCGGTCAACACCGCCGCCCCGCGCGACCACGTCGAGCTCGCGCTCCTGCGGATCTGGCGGAACCTGTTGCTGCACCCCGCGATCGGCGTCTCGGACGACTTCTTCGACGTAGGCGGCACGTCGATCTCGGCGATCAAGCTGGCCCACACGATCGGCGCGGAGTTCGGCCGCGAGCTGCCGATCCGCGACGTCATCCTGCACCCGACCATCGAGGCGCAGGCCGCGCTCCTGCGCGCGGACAGCCCACCCGGCGGCGGCAGCCTGATCGAGTTCCGCCGCGGCACCGGCGGGGCCCGCGTCGTCTGCGTGCACCCGGCCGGCGGGACCGCGTTCTGCTACCTGCCGCTCAGCGCCGCGCTGCCCGAAGACGCCGGTGTCCTCGGGATCCAGTCCCCCGGGCTCAACGCCGGTGAAGAGCCGCTGCCGAGCGTCGAGGCGATGGCCGAGGAGTACCTGCGGCTCGTCGAGCCGCATCCCGGCGAAACCCTGGTCCTTTGTGGACTTTCCTACGGCGGTCTGGTCGCCTACGAGATGGGCCGCCGGCTGGCCGAGCACCACCCGCGCGTCAGCGTCGTGCTGCTCGACACCACCGCCACCGACGACCCGGCCGCGAAGGCGGCGATCGAACCGGTGCCCGCGGCGGAGTTCCGCGAGAAGCTGGTCCGCTTCAACGGGATGTACCCGGGGATCGAAGACGCCCAGATCGAGCGCTACCACCGCACGTACAACCACAACCGGCTGACCGCGCGCGAGCACGACCCCGGCGAGACGGCGGCGCGCGTGGTGTTCGTGCAGGCCGTCGGTGAGGACACGATCCCGGGCTCCGCGGAGTTCTGGCGCCGCCGCGTCCGCGGCGAGTTCGAAGTGGTCCCGGCCGATTGCGGGCACTGGGACATGCTCGAAAGCGACGCGCTGCCGCTGGTCGCCAAGGTCGTCACGGCCGAGCTGGCGGCCCGATGACCTCGATCGCCCGCCGCGTCCACGACCGGGCGCTGCGGCACCCGGACGCCGTCGCCGTGTCCGACGGCGCCCGCCGGCTCACCTACGCCGAGCTGGACGCGGGCGCCGCGGCCGTCGCGGAATCCCTGTCGCGCAAGGGAATCCGGCCGGGTGACGCGGTCGCCGTCGGCCTGCCGCGCTCGGCGGAGCTCATCCAGGTCATGCTGGGCGTGCTGCGCCTCGGCGGCCAGGTCGTGCCGCTGGACCGGCAGAGCCCGCCCGCGCGCCGCGACGTCATCCTCGCCGACGCGGACGCGGCCGCCGTCGTCCACGACGGGCTGCCGGGCCTGCCCCCGCTGACCCCGGCCGAGCTCCTGGCCGGAACCGCCGAGGCCGGGGTGCCCGCCGAGCCCGCGCCGGCGTCGTTCCTCTTCTACACCTCCGGCACGACCGGCCGGCCCAAGGGCGTCGAGGTCCGTGACGCCGGGGTTCTCCGGCTCGCCGAACCCGGCTGGCTCGACCTCGGCACGCGGTTCGCCTGCCTGGCCAACCCCGCGTTCGACGCCATCAGCTTCGAAGTGTGGGTGCCGCTGCTGACCGGCGGCACGTGCGTCGTGCTCGACGACGACACCGTGCGGGATCCGCGGGCGTTCGCCGACGCGCTGGTGCGCGAGCGCGTCGACACGATGTTCGTGACCGCGACGCTGTTCAACGCGGTCGCGGAGACCGTGCCGGACAGCTTCTCGACCGTGCGCCGGGTCGTCATCGGCGGCGAGCAGCTCAACGCCCCGCTGATCCGCCGCTGGTACCGGGCCAACCCGGATTCGCCGACGCGGCTGCAGAACGGCTACGGCCCGACCGAGACGACGACGTTCGCGCTCAGCTACGCCATCCCGCGGGGCTTCGACGGCGACGTGGTGCCGATCGGCCGCCCGCTGCCCGGCACGGGCGCGGTCGCGGTGACCGCGGACGAGCGCGTGGCCGCCGAAGGCGAGCTGGCGGAGCTGTACATCTCGGGAGCCGGGGTCGCGCTCGGCTACCGCGGCCTGCCCGCGGAGACCGGGCAGCGGTTCGTCCGGCTGCCGTGGTTCGACGAGGGCCGCGCGCGGTTCTACCGCACCGGCGACCTCGTCCGCGTGCTGCCGGGCGGGCGCTTCGTCTACGCCGGGCGCACCGACCGGCAGGTGAAGGTCCGCGGGTTCCGGATCGAGCCGGGCGAGCTGGAGCAGCGGCTCCTCGCGCACCCGGAGATCCGGCAGGCGCACGTGGCGGTGCGCCGCGCGGCCACCGCCGAGCTGCTCGCCTTCCTCGTGACCGGTGACCTTTCCTACGAGGCCTTCGAAGCTCATTTGAGCGCGACCGTGCCCGCCTACATGCGTCCGCACCTCGTCTTCCGCATCGAGGAGCTGCCCCGCAACGCCAACGGGAAGGTCGACGAAACCGCGCTGCTGGCGGGTGGCTTCCCGCCGTGGCGGCCGGACACCGGCGGGGACGCGACACCGTGGGAGCGCGAAGTCCTGGACGTCGTGTCGGACGTCCTCGGCATTCCGGATCTCCGCCCCGGCGACACGTGGCTGCGGTCCGGCGGCGACTCGCTCAAGGCGTTGCGGCTGCGGTTCGCGATCCGGGAACGCCGAGGTGTCGACCTCGCGCCTTCGGTCGTGCAGCGCGGCACCTTCGCCGACCTCGCCGCCGCCGTCTCGGCCGCGGGACAGGCGGCGTACCCGGAGCCGGGCGCACCGACGTCCGCGACGACGGCGCCGGCCACCAGCGAGCAGCAACGGCTTTGGCTTCTGCAGCAACGCAATCCCGCGTCCACGGCGTACCACGTGCCGCTCGCCTTCCGCGTCACCGGCGCCCCCGACGTCGACGCTCTGCGTCGGAACGTGCGTGGTCTGGTGGAGCGGCATCCGGCGCTGCGCACCGCGTTCGAAGCGACTCCCGATGGCCTGCGGCAGGTGGCGAAGGCGCCGTACGACCCGTGGACCGAACCTTCGGACGACTTCTTCACCGCGCCGTTCGATCTCGCGTCGGGCGCGCTCATGCGTGCGGCCTGGCGGCCCGATGGCACGTTCCTGCTGTGCCTGCACCACATCGCGGTCGACGGCTGGTCGTTGAACGTCCTCTTCCGCGAGCTGTCCGGCGCCTCGCCGCGGTCCGGCGCGCACACGCCGTTCGACTTCGCCGCGTGGCAGTCCCGGTGGTTCGCCTCCCCCGGCTACCGCGCCCAGCTGACCGCCCGGTCCGACGATGCCGAACCGGCCGGCAACGCGTCGCTCGCGGGCCGGCTGCGGACCACCACGATCGGGCGCGAGCGCGTCGACGAGTGGGCCGGCGAGCTGGGCCTGACTCGCTTCCAGCTCCTGCTCGGCGTGTTCGCCTGGAGCCTCTACGCGGTGACCGGGCGGACCCGGCCCCGGATCGCCGCACCGGTCGCCAACCGGCCGGTGCGGGAGTTCGAGGACGGCGTCGGGATGTTCGCCAACACCGTCCGGCTGCCGCTGGCGGTGGATCCGGACGAGGATCTGGACACCCAGCTCCGCCGGCTCGGCGACGCGTCGGGCGCGGCGCTGGACCACCAGGACGTCGCGTTCGCCGACCTCGACCCCGGGTACGCGGCCTTCGACTACCTGTTCGTCTTGGAGAACACCGACTTCGCAGCGCTGCGGCTGCCCGGCTGCACGGTCAGTCCGCAGTGGATCGAAGCGGCCGAGGCCAAGTGCGCGCTCACGCTGTCGGTCGTGGAACGGCCCGACGGCTTCGACTGCCTCTGGGAGTACGGCGAAGGCCACTTCACCGAAGCCGAGGCAGCGGCCCTCGGCGACGTCTTCGCCCGCGCCCTGGACGGCCCCGCGCGGACCCCGGCCGAGCTGGCCGAACCCTACCGCCGCGACCACGGCCGGGGCGCTGAGGCGGCGTTGACGTGGGAAACCGTGGCGGAAGGCTTCGCGCGTCAGGTCGCGCGCACACCCGACGCCCCGGCGCTGACCGGCGACACGACCCTGACCTACGCCGAACTGGACGCGCACGCGGCCCGCCTCGCCGCCACCCTGCCCGGCGACGCGACCGACATCGCGCTGTACTTCCGGCCGTCCGCCGAGCACGTCGTCGCGCTCCTCGCCCTCGCGCGGGTGAACATCACCGCGGTGCCCTTGGATCCCGCGTACCCGCCCGCGTTGCTGAGCGCCATGCTCGGCCGGGTCCGGCCGCGCTGCGTCCTGCTCGCGCCGGGGGAAGCTTTCGACACGGACATCGAACGGCGGTACGTCACGCTCACCGGCGGACCGGTGCCCGACGTCCCGGCCCGGCACACCGGACGGCCGCTCTACACGCTGTTCACCTCCGGCTCGACCGGCGTGCCCAAGGGCGTGCGCGTCCCGGACCGCACGCTGGCCAACCTGCTGCAGTGGCAGGACGCGCCGCCGGCGTCGACCCAGCAGTTCTCGATGCTGTCGTTCGACGTGTCGTTCCAGGAGATCTTCACGACCCTCTGCGGCGGCGGCCGGCTGCACCTGGTCCGGCCGGAGTGGCGGCACGACGTCCCGGCGCTGCTGGCACAGCTGGAAAGCGCGGAAATCGAACGGATCTTCCTGCCCTACGTGGCTTTGCAGCTACTGGCCGAGCACGGCGTCCGGCTCGGGCAGTACCCCTCGCGGCTGCGGGACGTGATCACCGCCGGCGAGCAGCTGGTCTGCACGCCGGCGATCCGCCGGTGGTTCGCCGGGCTGCCCGGCGCGCGCCTGCACAACCACTACGGCCCGACCGAGACCCACGTCGTCAGCGCGCTGACCCTCGACGGCGATCCCGCGGACTGGCCCGACCGGCCCGCCATCGGGCGCCCGGTGGCGAACGCGGTCCTGCGCGTCGCCGACGCCGCGGGCGCGCCGCTGCCGCCGGGGCAGGTCGGCGAGCTGCTCATCGGCGGTCTCGCGGCGATCCGCTGCTACCTCGGCGAAGCGGCTCCGGAGAAGTTCGCCGAGCTGCCGGAGCTGTACTACCGCAGCGGCGACCTCGCGCACTTCGACCGCGCCGGGCTGCTGCACTTCGACGGCCGGGCCGACCGGCAGGTCAAGCTGAGCGGGCACCGCCTCGAACTCGGGCAGGTCGAAGCCGCGCTGCTGCGGCACCCCGACGTCGTCAACGCGGTCGTCGCGGCCGAAGGCGACCGGCTGACCGCGTTCCTGGAATGCCGCCGGACGCCGACCGCCGCCGAGCTGGGCGAGCACCTCGTGCCGCTGCTGCCGCCGCACGCGCGGGTCGACCGCTTCCGCGTCGTGGCCGCGCTGCCGCGCACGCCCAGCGGGAAGCTCGACCGGGACGCCGTCTCCTTCGCGCCCGGGGACGACCTCCACCGGACGGCCGCGGCTCCCTCGAGCGAGCTGGCGGCGCTGTTCGAGGAGGTGACCGGCGCGCCGATCGGTCCCGACGAGACGTTCTTCGCCGCCGGCGCCACCAGCCTCTCGCTGATGCGGTTCCACCTGCGCTGCGCGGAAGCGGGCTACCGGTTCACCGTGGCGGACCTCTTCGAGCACGTCACGCTCCGGGACCTGACGCGGCACCTCGAAAGCACCGGTCCGGCGCCGGCTCGTGCCGGGGACTCCGGCGCGGCCGACGAGCCGGTCGCGGTCGTCGGCATGGCGGTCCGGCTGCCCGGCGCGCCGGACCTGGCGGCGTTCTGGGACCTGGTCGTCGCCGGCCGGCGGGGCATCGAGGAGTTCGCGGCCGAGGAGGGGCTCGTCGGCGCGCGCAGCCTCCTGGACGAGCCGTTGGCGTTCGACCCGGAGCACTTCGGGATCAGCCACCGCGACGCGGCGCTGATGGACCCCCAGCAGCGGCAGTTGCTGATGGCCTGCGTCGAAGCGCTGGCCCACGCCGGCATCCCCGGGACCGAGCGGATCGGGCTCATCGCGGGGTGCGGTGAAAACACGTACTTCCAGCAGATGCTGCGCGAAGGCGACCCGGCCGCGCTGCCGGACGGCTTCCAGCTCGCGCTGCACCACGAGAAGGACTTCCTGGCCACGAAGGTCGCGTACCACCTCGACCTCCGTGGTCCCGCGCTGACGACCCAGACGGCGTGTTCGAGTTCGCTGGTCGCCGTCCACCAGGCCGCCGGGATGCTGCGCGGCGGCGAGGCGGAGGTGATGCTGGCGGGCGGCGTGCTCGTCGACGTCACCCTGGCCGAGGGCTACCGGTACCGGCCGCAGCACATCTTTTCGCCGGACGGGCACTGCCGCCCGTTCAGCGACGACGCGGACGGCACGGTCGGCGCGAGCGGCGTCGGCGTGGTGGTGCTGAAGCCGCTTTCGGCGGCTCGCCGCGACGGCGACACGGTGTACTCGGTGATCACGGGCTCGGCGCTGACCAACGACGGCGCGGTGAAGCAGGGTTACAGCGCCCCGTCCCCGGCCGGGCAGCGCGCGGCCGTCCAAGCCGCGCTCCGGCGGGCCGGGCGTTCCGGCGCCGACGTCGGGTACGTGGAGACGCACGGAACCGGGACCCGCCTCGGCGACCCGATCGAGGTCGCGGCCCTGCGCGAGGCGATGCCCGAGTCGACGGGCTGCGCGTTGTCGTCGGTGAAGAGCCAGCTCGGCCACCTCGGCGCGGCGGCGGGGGTGGTGGGCCTGATCCGCGCGACCCTTTCGCTGCACCACGGCGTGCTCCCGCCGACGGTCGATTTCCGTGCGCCGAACCCGGCTTTGGACCTGGGGCCGTTCCGGGTGCCGACGCGGGCGGAGCCGTGGCCCGCGGGGCCGCGGGTGGCCGGGGTGAGCAGCTTCGGCATCGGCGGGACGAACGCCCACGTGGTACTGGAGTCGGTCCGGCCGTCTTCGCCGCCGCGTCCTGATGTTGTGCGATGCCTGGTGCTTTCGGCGCGCAGCGCGTCGGCCCTGCGCCTCGAGGCGGCTCGGGTGGCGGAGTACTTGACGGCGCACCCGGAGTCCTATGTGGACGTACTCCGGCACCTGCAGTCGGGCCGCCCGTCGCAGCCATGGCGCCTGGCGGCGGCCTGCGACGACGCGGCCGCAGCAGTCGAGTGGCTGCGCACAGCCGAGCCTGCGCTCGACACTCCCGCCACCTCCCTGCCAAGCGCCACGCTCCCTCCCCCCGAGCCGGCCGCCGAGCGCGCTTTCGGCACCCCCGCTCCCGCGGCGCCTTCGGAGAGCGCGAGGGTCGTGGCAGACCGCTCGACCGCGGCCGGTCCGCCACCGGCGTCACAGCAGGCCGCCCCCAGGCCCGCACTTTCACGTGAAAGTGCCGCCCTCGCACCCGCACTTTCACGTGAAAGTGCCGCTCCCGCGGAACTGGCTGCTGCCTGGGTTGCCGGAACTCCCGTCGACTGGAGTCAGTCCCCCGCGCCCGCGCCGTGGGACTTTCCGCCGCCCGCCTTTGCCACCCGCGAGTTCGACTTTCCGCGCCGGGCCGCCGTCACGCGGCTGCCCGAAGCCGAGTGGCTGCACCAGCCCACCTGGGTCCGGCTCCGCCGGGCGACCACCGCCGCCGCAACCGATCGCGTCCTCGTCATCTGCGGTGAGGGCCCGCTCAGCGCGCCCGCCCTCGACGCCGTCTACCCGCGCGTCATACGGGTCCACGCCGCCGGCCACTTCGCTCGCCTCGGTCCCGACACCTTCGAAGCCGATCCGGCCGACACCGCCCAGCTGCGTCAGGTGCTGGATACCCTGCCAGGCAAGGAAATCGACTGGCTGCACACCCTCCCCCTCGGCATCACGGGCCCCGTCGGCGAAAGCTCCCTGAACCATGCCCGCTGGGCCTGCGTGGACACCCCCGCGGCCCTGCTGCGGGCCGCCCACGACCGTCCACTGAGGACATGGTGGGTGTCTGCCGGGGCCGCGCCCGCGAACACCGCCGTCACGCGCCCCGAAGCCGGGCTGCTCGCCGGGATCACCGCCGTCGGCCCGCAGGAAAGCGGCGTGCCCGGCCACTGGGTCGACCTGCCCGGACCCGGCCTCGACCAGCTGGCCGACCTCCTCACCGGTCCGCCCCCACCGGACCGCGTCGCGCTCAGGGCCGGTTTCTGGTGGACGCAGGACAGCACGCCGGTCACCACCGGCGAACCCTTCCACGCCAACGGAACTCACCTCGTCCTCGGCGGCACCGGCGGCATCGGGACCGCCGTCGCCGAAGAGCTGCTCGTCCGCACCACCGGCCGGGTCGTCCTGCTGGCGCGCGAACCGTACCTCCCCGAGTCGCTCAAGCCGTGGGCCGACCGCGTCGACCTGCTGGCCGCGGACCTCACGAAGAACACCGCCGACGAGGTCGACGCCGCGATCGGCACGCCCCTGGCCGGGATCGTGCACGCGGCCGGGGTCCCCGACGGCGGTCTCATCGCCACCCGCGGCGAAGGCACGCAGTCCGCCAAGCTCGCCGGTGCCCTCCTCACCGAGCGGCTCGTCGAACGCCACCGGCCCGCGTTCGCCGTCTACTGCTCGTCGCTGTCCGCGCAGTTCGGCGGAACCGGCCAGCTGGACTACGCCGCCGCCAACGGGTTCCTCGACGCGCTCGCCCACCGCGACGGCCCGACCGCCCGGCTCTCGATCGGCTGGGACGTCTGGCGCGACACCGGGATGGCCGTCACCGCGCTGGAAACCGACGCCCGGCACCAGGCCCACCTGGCCGTCGGCCTGAGCACGGACGAAGGCCGCCGCACCTTCGCCCGCGCGCTGGGAACCGGGTTGCCGCAGCTCCTGGTCGCGACGACCGGCCTCGAGACCGCCCGCGGGTTCCACGAACGCGACATCACGCCCACCACGGCACCACCGGCCGAAGCGGACCTGACCGAGGAGGTGCGTGCCCTGCTGGGTGTCGCCGAACTCGACCCGGACGTGCCCCTCTACGACCTCGGTGCCGACTCCTTGACGCTGCTGGACGTCGTCGAGTCGGTGAAACGCCTCTACGGCGTCGACCTCGACCTCGCGTGGCTCGGCCCGGAAGTGACGATGGCCGCGTTGCTGGCGAAGCTCTCCGAGGCGGCCGACACCGGCGAAGTAGTGGTGCAGGTCTGGCGCGAAGGGACCACGCGTGAAGCCGTGTGCCTGGTGCACCCGGTCGGCGGGGACGTCCACGCCTACCGCCCGCTCGTCGCGGCCCTGCCGCCGGAGCTCGGCGTCTGCGTGATCGCCGACCCGGCGCTGAGCCGGCCGGAACCACCCGGCTGGCCGGTGGCGGACCGGGCCCGCCGGTACTACGCGGCGCTGCGAAAGCAGCTGCCCGGCCGCACCTGGCAGCTCGCCGGGTGGTCGTTCGGTGCCTGGGTGGCGGCCGGCATGGCCGCCGAAGCCGAGACGGCCGGTCAGCCGGTGCGGGCCCTGCACCTCATCGACCCGCCGCCGCCCGGCGCGAGCGCCGCGGACTACAGCGACGCGCAGCTGGAAACGGTGTTCGAGCGCGAGCTGGGCGCCTCCGACGGCGTCGCGGGCGAGCACGCCCGGCGGCTCGCGCGCGCGTGCCGGGCCAACCTGCGCAGCATGACCGGGCACGAGCTGCCGCGCCTGGCCGCGACGCCCAGCCACGTCTGGCTCGCCGCCGATCCCGAACCCGGGTTGCCGGTGGCGGATCGCGGCGGCTGGCGGACTCTGCTGCCCGAGCCGAGCCGCTGGCACGAACTGCCCGCCACCCACTACGGCATCGTGCGCGCCCCGCACGCCACCGCGGTGGCCGCGGCCATCACCGGCCCGTGAGACCCACGGAGGAAAGGAAACCATGGAGCAGTACGAACTCGACGCGGTCAAGCGGATCACGACGCGGCCCGCGCGCGACTACCGGACGCTGGCGGTGCGGGGCCTGACCCCGGTCATCGGCGCCGAGGTCACCGGCCTCGACCTGGCCCGCGAGCTCACCGAGGAGCAGCTCACCGAGCTGAAGACGGCGTTCCTGGACCACCACGTGCTGGTGTTCCGCGACCAGGACATCACGCCGGACGACCACCAGCGCCTGGCCGCGCACTTCGGCGAGCTGCGTCCGGTGAACCCGCCGCCCGAGCACGGCAACCCGTACATCCTCGAGGTCGCGACCGCCCCGGAGGCGGCCACCGTGTTCGGCAACGGCTGGCACGCGGACGGCACCGCCGACGCCGAGCCGTCGCTGGGCTCGATGCTCCACATCACGCGGATGCCCGAGCCGGGCAGCGGCGGCGACACGCTCTTCGCGAACATGCACCTCGCGTACGACATGCTGTCGCCGAAGCTCAAGGAACTGCTGGCCGGGCTGACCGCGATCCACGACGGCGCGCACGCTTTCCGCGGCCACAAGATCCCGGAGGGCTACGAGCCGCCGGTCAGCGAGCACCCGGTCGTCGTGCGGCACCCGGAGACCGACCGCCCGCTGCTGTACGTCAACCCGGCGTACACCTCGCACATCCCGCAGCTGTCGGGCGACGAGAGCCGCGCGGTGCTCGACCTGCTGTTCTCGGTCGTGCCGAACCGGCCGATGCTGGCCTGCCGGGTGCGCTGGGAGCCGAACACGCTGGTGTTCTGGGACAACCGCTGCGTCCAGCACCACGCGACGTACGACTACTACCCGTACACCCGTTTCGGCAACCGCGTCGCCATCAACGGCGGCCCGCTCAAAGGCTGACAGGGAGCTCCATGTCGTCCGAACCCGTGGTGGACGTCCGCGATCCGGCCGTCCTCGACGACCCGATGCGCGGCTACGACCGCGTGCTCGCCGAGTCACCGGTCTGCTGGGCCCGGCTGCCCGACGGCGGCGAGGGCTGGCTGGTCACCGGCAGCGCCGAAGTCCGCGCCGTGCTGTCGGATCCGGCCGTGCGCAACGATCCTGCCGGCCTGCCGGGGCAGGGCGCGCAGTCGCAGGAGGAGGCGTTCCTCGCGCTGGGCACGCCGCCGGAGCACCTGCCCTACCTGCGGGCGAGCCTGCTCAGCCTGGACGGGGCCGAGCACGCCCGGCTGCGCCGCAGCATCAGCCACGCCTTCAGCGCGTCGAGGGTCGCCGCGTTGCGGCCCCGGGTGCAGGAGATCGTCGACGGCCTGCTCGACGACCTCGGCGCGGCGGCGGGGACCGTGAACCTGATCGACGAGTTCGCGTACCCCCTGGCCATGGCCGTGGTGTGCGAGCTCGTCGGCGTACCGGAAGCGGACTGGGCGGACTGGTGGCGCTGGGGCAAGGTGCTCGTGGAGGGCGACCCGGCGCGGATCACGCCGACGCTGAGTGAGATGTTCGCCTACTGCCACGCGCTGGTCGACCGGCGCCGGGCCGAGCCGGCCGGCGACCTGCTGAGCGAGGTCGTCGCCCAGGACGACCTGACCGACGTCGACGCGGTGGCGCTCGTGGTGTTCCTGGTGCTCGCCGGGCACGAGACGATGGCGCACATGCTGTCGAACGCGGCGCTGGCGCTGATGCGCGACCCCGCCCAGCGGGAGCTGCTGCGCACGGAGCCCGAGCTGTGGCCGGCGGCGGTGCGGGAGCTGGTCCGCACGGACGGCCCGGTCCAGCTGGCCCGGCTCCGGTACGCCGCAACCGACCTGGAGGTGGGCGGGGTGAAGATCCGCGCGGGCGACCCGGTCCAGGCGGTGCTGGGCGCGGCCAACCGCGACCCGGCCCAGTTCGCCCACCCCCACAACGCCGACGTCCGCTGGCAAGCCGAACACGGCGGCCGCGAAGGCAGCGTCGGATTCGGCTGGGGGCCGCACTTCTGCCTGGGGGTGGCGCTGGCGAAGGTGGAGGCGGAGGTCGCGCTGCGCGGCTTGTTCGACCGCTTCCCCACGGTGCGGCCGGTGCGGGAACCGGCTTGGGTACCGCTGCCGCGGGGCCGCCACCGGGTCGCGCTGGAGGTCCACCTCCGCTGAGCCACGGGCGGCGGGCGGCCTCCCTGCGTCGTGCCGCCGCAAGCATCTTGGCCACCACCGCCGGGGCGCCGGAGGGTCCGGCCAGACCCGGCGCTTTCGACCCGCTCTGGCCGGCCCCAAGCGCCCCAATGTGGCATTGGGTGCGTCTGACGCACCCAATGTGGCGGGGGGGGGGGGGGGGCGGCCCGCACGCCCGCACTCGCGGCGGCGCCCCCGCCGCCCCCCCCCCCCCCCGCTCC
>NZ_JBFBBQ010000088.1:0-37295 GCF_040682775.1 Amycolatopsis sp. NPDC051106
CCGCCAAGGTACTAGTACCAAAGCCGTGAATGTTGCCTTGAGGGACTTCAAGTCCCTCAAGGCGACATTCACGGAACGTCAGAGCGGGTTGAAGACGCCCAGGGGAGCGGTGCAGAACGGGCCGCCGACGTACTCCGCCGCGGCACCGGTCGGTGCGGGGCGAGAAGCCAGCTGCTCCGCGTACACCTCGGCGTCGTCCAGGGACTTGTACCCCAGGGCTTCGGCCTCGGCCAGGGAGTAGATGCGGCGCGTGTTGTCCGAGACACCCCAGATCAGCCGGTACCCCGGCGACGGCGCCGACAGGCAGGCCTCGAACAGGCGGGCGCCGTCGTCCGGGGAGAGCCACGTCGTCAGGCCGCGCGGGCCCAGCGGCAACGGCGTCTCGAAGCACGAGCCGATCCGGATCACGATGACGTCCATGCCGAAGCGCGAGTGGTACAGGCTGCCCAGCGCCTCGATCGCCGCCTTGCTGACGCCGTAGTACGTGTCCGGGCGCGGCGACGAGTCCGCCGGAAGATCCGAATCGTTGCGTCGGAAGCCGACCGCGTGGTTGCTGGAAGCCAGGATCACCCGCGAAATCCCCGCCGACCGCGCCGCCTCCAGCACCGTCTGCGTGCCGTTGATGTTGACGTCGAGCGTCGCTTCCCACGTGTTCTCGCGGCTGTGCCCGCCGAGGTGGATCAGCGCGTCGACGCCTTCGCACGCCGCGGCCATCGCCGCCGGGTCGGTGACCGACGCCGTCACGATCTCCTCGGACGCGTCCGACGCCGTCTGCGGGGCCAGGTCGAGCAGGCGCAGCACGCGGCCGTCGCGCTTCAAGCGGGGCCGCATCAGGGTGCCGACGACACCCGCCGACCCGGTGATGAGCACGCGCTGGTCCGTCATGGGGTTCTCTCCTAACAAGGAATGGCGGCGGACTGGGGTGTTACCGGATACCGGCGCGGCGCAGCTGCTGCCCGAGCTCGGCGGTGATTTCGGCGAGCAGCTCGCCGACGCGCTGCGCGTCGGCGTCGGTCACCTGGGAGATCGGCATCGAGCAGCTGATCGCGTCGGTGCCCGGGATCCGGTAGGGGATCACCGCGGCGACGCAGCGGACGCCGAGCGTGCCTTCCTCGATCTCGGCGGCGTACCCCCGCTCGCGCGTCGCGGCGCACTCGGCGTGCAGGCCTTCGAGCGTGGTGATGGTGTTCGGCGTCAGCGCGGTCAGCGACGCCGGCATCAGCGCCTCGATCTCGTCGTGCGTCAGCTCGGCCAGCAGCGCCTTGCCCAGCGCGGTCGCGTGCGTGGGCAGCGTGCGCCCGACGCGGGAGACGAGGTGCGTGGAACGCTGCGACTCGCGCGTCTCCAGGTAAACGACCTCGGTGCCGTTGCGCCGCGCGAAGTGCGCGGTGAAGCCGGTCTTCTCCCGGATGCGCTCCAAGGCCTCGGTGGCGAACGGGACGACGGCGTCGCGGTCCAGGTACGCCGTGCCGCAGATCAGCGCGCGGACACCGAGGCGGTAGCGGGCGGTGTTCGTGTCCGCCTCCAGCCAGCCGGCCTCCAGCAGCGTCCGCAGCAGGCCGTGCAGCGACGAGCGCGGGAAGCCCGTGCGTGCGTGCAGGTCGGACAGCGACAGCCAGACGTCGTTCGCCGCGAACGTCTCGATGAGGTCGACGGCCCGGCGCGCGGACTTCACTCCCGACGACTCGGCGGGAGCGCCGTCGGCCGCTGCCGGGTTGTCCACCTTCTGCGGCATTTGTGCTCCTCCGTCCGGCCGTTGACTTGTGACTCCGGCCATATTAGCGTCCCGAACAACGTTCTTATGGATGAACATAATCACTATAACAGACTCCGTTCATGGATGTGAACATCTCCTTCGGGAACCGCATCACTGTGGACGCGGAAAGGAGCCTGCGGTGCACGTACTCGACTGGGCGATGGTCTGCGCGTACTTCGTGCTGATGATCGTGATCGGCTGGTGGTCGCACAAACGGGTCAGCGACGTGAAGGACTTCTTCACGGCCGGCGGCAAGATGCCGTGGTGGCTGGCGGGCATCTCGCACCACATGTCCGGCTACAGCGCGGTGCTCTTCGTCGCGTACGCGGGCGTCGCGTATACCAGCGGCGTCACCGTGTACTTCTGGGGCTTCGCCAGCATCGGCGTCGGTGTGGGGATCGGCAGCTGGCTGTTCGCGGCCCGCTGGAACCGGTTGCGCTCGAAGCTCGGCGTCGCCTCGCCGCTGGAGTACCTGGCCAAGCGGTACAACGTGCCGACGCAGCAGGCGCTCGCCTGGAGCGGCAGCCTGCTGAAGATCTTCGACATCGCGGCCAAGTGGTTCGCCGTGGCGACGTTGCTGCACGTCTTCGCTGGCCTGGACTACAACCTCGGCATCCTCATCACCGGCGCCGTCACCCTCGTCTACTGCACCATCGGCGGGCTGTGGGCCGACGCGCTCACCGACTTCGGCCAGTTCGTCATCCAGGGCATCGCCGCGATCGTGATGATCGTCGTCGTGCTGGGCAAGCTGGGCGGGATCTCCGCGCTCTGGACGATGTGGGACAAGCTGCCCGAGAACCACGTCGACCCGGTGACGTCCAAGTACACCACCATCTTCTTGCTCGTTTACGTGCTCGTGAAGACGCTGGAGTACAACGGAGGCATGTGGAACCTGGCGCAGCGCTACATGGCGGCGCCGAACACCCACGAGGCCCGGCGCGGCGCGCGGCTTTCGTCCGCGCTGTACCTGTTGTGGCCCCTGGTGCTGATGTTCCCGATGTTCGCGGCGCCGCTGCTCATCCCGGGCATCAAGGACCCGACGCAGTCCTACGCGATCATGACCACGACGTTCCTCCCGCCGGGCCTGGTCGGCCTGGTGCTGGCCGGGATCTTCTCGCACACCATGGCGATGGTCTCCTCCGACGCCAACGCGATCTCCGCGGTGATCACCCGGGACATGATCCCGGCGATGGTCCGCCGCACCCGGCAGTGGACCGACGTCCAGGGCCTCAAGGCCGCACGGGTCACCACGGTCGTGTTCGTCGCGCTGACCATGCTCGTGGCCACGCAGGCGCAGAACCTCGGCGGCGTGCTGCAGATCGTCGTCAACTGGGTCGCCGCGCTGATGGGCCCGATCTCGATCCCGCTGCTGCTGGGCATGCTGCCGTGGTTCCGCAAGTGCGGCCCGCGTGCGGCGCTGGTCTCCTGGGCGGGCGGCCTGATCGCCTACGGCCTCTGCTACTACGTCTTCAACGCGAACCAGACGGTGCTCATCGCGACCCCGATCCTGGTTTCGCTCACCCTCTACGTCGGCCTCGGCCTGATCGCGCCCGAGCGCAGCTCGGTCGCCGATGAGATCGTCGACACCGTGAACACCGACGACGACGTCGACAGGATGAAGGAAGGCACGACCGTGCCCGCCTGACGTCGGCCACCCCCGGGCCGAAACCGAAAAAGGACGAGAGAGCAGAAACTGATGGCACAGACCGAGATCGAGCTGGACGGCCTGCTGGCGTTCCCCCTCACCCCGTTCACCGAGGACCTCGAGGTCAACCTCGACGCGCTCGCGGAGAACGTGGAGAGCCACATCGCGGCGGGCGCCGGTGCGCTGTTCGTCGCGTGCGGCACCGGCGAGTTCAGCTCGCTCTCGCCCGCCGAGCACGCCTCGGTGCTCACCCGGTCCCGGGAGGTGGCCGCCGGCCGCGTCCCGGTCTGGGTGGGCGCCGGGGGCGGCGCGGCGTCGGCGCGGGCCGGCATCGCGGCGGCTCAGGCCGGCGGCGCGGACGGTGTCCTGCTCCTGCCGCCGTACCTCGTTTCCGGGCCGCAGGCGGGGCTGGTCGACTTCGTCCGCTACGCCGTCGGCGACTCGTCCGTGCCGGTGATCGTCTACCACCGCGGCACCGGCGTGTTCGGTGCGCCGGCCGCGGCTTCGCTGCTCGACATCCCCTCGATCGCAGGCCTCAAGGACGGCTACGGCGACGTCGAGGTGATGACCCGGATCGTCACCACGATCCGGTCGCTGGACACCGAGCGGGCGCGGAACTTCCTGTTCTTCAACGGCTTGCCCACCGCCGAGGTGTCCGCCAAGGCGTACGCCTCGATCGGCGTCGCCCGCTATTCCTCGGCCGTGCACTGCTTCGCACCCGAGATCGCGCACCGCTTCCACCGTGCGCTCGGCGAGGGCGACACCCGCGTGATGGACGCGCTGCTGACGGGCTTCTACCTGCCGCTGGTGGCGCTGCGGGACGAGACGCCGGGCTTCGCGGTGTCCCTGGTCAAGGCCGCCGCCCGGTTGCGCGGCGACAAGGTCGGCCCGGTCCGGCCGCCGCTGGTCGAGCCGACGCCGGAGCAGATCCACCGGCTCGAGAAGATCGTGGAGGACGGCTTCGTGACGCTGAAGGCGCTGGGCTGATGAAGATCCTCGATGTGGTGCTGACGCCGGTCGCGTTCGCCGACCCGCCGCTGCTCAACGTCATGGGCGTGCACGAGCCGTTCGCGTTGCGCAGCGTCGTGCAGGTCAAGTGCGAAGACGGCGTCGTGGGGCTCGGCGAGTCCTATGGCGACGACGCGTTCCTCGGCGAGGTGCGCAAGGTCCTGCCGGAGCTGCGCGGCCACGACGTCTTCGACCTGCCCGGCCTGCAGCGGCTGGTCGCCCGGGTGTTGTCGGGCACGGTCCTGACCGACGCCCACGGGCTGATCGGCGGGTTCTCCATCCGCAAGACCGTCGCGAGCGTGTACTCGCTGTTCGAAGTCGCGTGCATGGACGCGCAGGGCCAGTACCTCGGGCGCCCGATCGCCGACCTGCTCGGCGGCAAGGCCCGCGACGCCGTCGAGTTCTCCGCCTACCTGTTCTACAAGTACGGCAAGCACGTCGACGGCCGCGAGGACTCCTGGGGCGAGATCACCACGCCGGAGACGCTGGTCGGTTCGGCGAAGCGGATGATCGACGAGTACGGCTTCCGCTCGATCAAGCTCAAGGGCGGGGTCTTCGAGCCCGCGCAGGAGGTCGACGGGATCCGTGCGCTCGCCGAAGCGTTCCCCGGCCACCCGCTGCGGATCGACCCGAACGGCGCGTGGACGCCTCGGACCGGTATCCGGGTGGCTGGTGAGCTCGACGGTGTCCTGGAGTACCTCGAAGACCCGACGCCGGGCATCGACGGCATGGCCCAGGTGGCCGCCGAGGCGTCGATGCCGCTGGCCACCAACATGTGCGTGGTGAACTTCGGCGACATCGAGCCGGGCTTCCGGGCGCGCGCGATCGGCGTGCTGCTCTCGGACCACCACTTCTGGGGCGGGCTGCGGGCGACGCAGTCGCTGTCGACGACCTGCGAAAGCTTCGGTGTCGGCCTGTCGATGCACTCCAACAGCCACCTCGGGATCAGCCTGGCCGCGATGGTCCAGGTCGCCGCGGCGACCCCGCACCTGACCTACGCCTGCGACACGCACTGGCCGTGGAAGGTCGAGGACGTCATCGAGCCGGGGGTGCTGGAGTTCCGCGACGGCGCCGTGGCGGTGCCGCCGGCCCCGGGCCTCGGCGTCAAGCTGGACGAGGACGCGCTGGCCCGGCTGCACGAGAACTACGTCCGATGTGGACTGACCAAGCGGGACGACGTGACCTACATGCGCGAGTACGTACCCGGGTTCGAGCCGAACACGACGAGGTGGTGATCCGGTGAAGGTGACGGGATACGCCTATCCCTGGGACGTCCTGGAGGCCGGGTTCGCCGCGCGGGCCCGCGACCTGGGCGTCGACGAGGTGGCCGTCGCGCTGTCCTACCACAGCGCGCGGGCGGCGACGCCGTGGTCGGCTTCGCGCACGGCCGTCGTGGCGCGGCACGCGGCGTTCTACCGGCCGGTGCGTGCGGAAGCCTGGGGAAGCAAACGGTTGCGTCCGTCCACTCCGGACTGGGTTTCTGCCCCGGACAGCGGTTCTGACGCTGTCCGGGTGCTGAACGAGGCCGGGATCCCGGCGGCCGCGTGGATCGTGCTGACCCACAACTCGCAGCTCGGCTACGAGCACCCGGACGTCGTGGTGCGCAACTGCTTCGGCGAGAGCTACCCCTGGGCGCTGTGCCCTGCGCAGCCCGCGGTGCGCGAGTACGCCGCGACGCTGACCGCCGAGGCCGTCGCCGGGCTCGAGCTGTCGTCGGTGATCCTCGAGGCCTGCGGCCCGCTCGGCGCGGTGCACCAGCACCAGCACGAGAAGACCGACGGCGTCTGGGCGCCCGCGGTGGCCCGGCTGCTGTCGATCTGCTGCTGTGAGGCCTGCGCCGCTTCGTGGGACCTCGACGCGGACACCGTCCGGGCCCAGCTCGTCGAGGAGGTCCGGCGGCTGATCGCGACCGGCGACCTCGGCGTCTCCGGCGACCGGTTGCCGCCGGAGCTGACCCAGATGCTGCTGCGGACCCGGCAGCAGGCCACCGACGAACTGCGAGCCGCCGTTTTGGCCACGCTGCCGCCGGGCACCCGGATCGTGCTGCACGGCGCGCTCGACCCGTGGGTCACCGGCGCGCTGCCCGGGCTGACGCCGTCCGCTGCGGACGACGTCGACGCGGTCGTAGTGTTCGGGTGGGCGCCCGCCACCGGCGCCGAGGCCGTCGCGGCGGCTCGGGAAGCCTTGCCCGAGCGCGTCGCGATCGGCAGCTACATCACCGCGGTCGCCGCCGCGCCGGTGCCGGACATCGCCGCGTACGTCGGCGAGCTGGCCAAGGCGGGCGCCGCCGAGCTGCACCTGTACCACCTCGGACTGGCCGGCCCGGGTCGCTGGAGCGATCTGGGCGCGGCCACCGCCGCCGCCCACGAGATGCACTGAGGAGCTGTACCGAATGAGCCAGGCCACTGACGCCGCCACGCTCGAGAAGATCCTGACGGGAGCCGCCGCGGCCGCCCGTCCCGCCGCCGAGGCGACCCCGGCCGAGCGCGCCCGCTGGCTCGTCGCGGCCGCCGACGCCCTCGACGCCGCCGCGGACGACCTCGTCCCGCTCGCCCACCGCGAGACCCACCTGCCCGCCACCCCGCGGCTGGCCGGCGAGCTGAAGCGCACGACGTTCCAGCTCCGCCTCTTCGCGGAGGTGCTCACCGACGGCGAGTACCTCGGTGCCACCGTCGACCACGCCGATCCGGACTGGCCGATGGGCCCGCGCCCGGACATCCGCCGCGTGAAGACCGCGATCGGGCCGGTGCTGGTGTTCGCGGCCAGCAACTTCCCGTTCGCGTTCAGCGTCGCCGGCGGCGACACGGCATCCGCGCTGGCTGCGGGCTGCCCGGTGGTCCTCAAGGCCCACCCCGGCCACCCGGAGCTGTCCGCCCTGACCGGCCGGATCGTGCGCGAAGCCCTGGTCGGCGCGGGTGCGCCCGAAGGCATCTTCGACGTCATCTTCGGGCAGGAGGAGGGCGTCACCGCGCTGAAGGACCCGCGGATCGCGGCGGCGTCGTTCACCGGGTCCATCCCCGGGGGACGGGCGCTGTTCGACATCGCGAACGCGCGGCCGCGGCCGATCCCGTTCTACGGCGAGCTCGGCAGCGTGAACCCGGTCGTCGTCACCGAGGCCGCCATCGCCGCACGCGGGGAGGCGGTCGCGAAGGGGTACGCCGGGTCGTTCTCGCTCGGGGCCGGCCAGTTCTGCACCAAGCCGGGCCTGCTGTTCCTGCCCGAGGACCACGGCCTGACCGACGCGCTGCGCCAGGCGTTGTCGGGTGCCGCGGCCCAGCCGATGCTCAACGACCGCATCGCCGCCGGGTACGCCGACAAGCTCGCGCAGCTGCGCGAGGTGCCGGGCGTCGAGGTCGTGTCCGAAGCGGCTTCGGAGTCGCCGTCCTTCACCCCGACGCTGCTGGCCACCACCGGCAAGCAGTTCCTCGAAGGCGGCGACTCGGTGCACGAAGAGTGCTTCGGCCCGGCGTCGCTGATCGTCGCCTACGCCGATCAGGCCGAACTGCTGAGCCTGCTCGACGTCATCGAACCGGGGCTCACCGCCACGATCCACGGCGAGGAGTCCGATGCGGACTGGATCCGGCCGGTGCTGCCGGCGCTGGCCCGCATCGCCGGCCGGCTGCTGTGGAACGACTGGCCCACCGGCGTCACGGTGAGCTGGGCCCAGCAGCACGGCGGCCCGTACCCGGCCACGACCGCCCCGACCACGACGTCCGTCGGCACCGCCGCGATCGAGCGCTTCCTGCGTCCGGTCGCGTGGCAGGGCTTCCCGGACACCCTGCTGCCCGAACCCCTCCAGGAGGCCAACCCCTGGCAGCTGCCCCGCCGCACCGACGGCTCCCGCTGACCCGCCAGACCCCGCACTTTCGGTACGAAAGTGCGGTTTTTACCCCTCAACCCCCGAGCTTTCCCTAGGAAAGATACGTACGCGCCACTTTCTTTTGGAAAGTGAGGGGACCTACCACGCCGCCGCACAACTGAATTCCGTTCCCCTTTTCCCCGCAAGCCGAAGATGTCTTCCTGGGAGGCATTGTCATGCCCGTGAACCGGAGAAACGCCCTGCGCGGCGGCGCGCTGGCGGCCGCTTCGACCGTGTTGCTCACCCGTCCCGCGTTCGCGGCGGCCGCCACTCCGGTGGCCGCCGCCGCGAGTGGGGTGCCGACCGCCACCGCGCCGATCGTCGCTGCCTACCGGCAGCTGCAGACCGGCATCAACCGGCCGTCGCCCGAACGCACCGAAGCCCTGGCCAACCTGAGCCGCGTCGCGAAGGCGTACAACGACAGCCTGTCCGTCGCCGGCGGCGGCGCTCCACTGTGGACGGACCTGCCGCTCGGACCGGGCAGTGACTACACGACATCGATGTACGCCCGGCTGCGCGCGATCGCCGTCGACTGGGGCACGCCGGGTGGCGCGCTGGCCGGCGACCCGGCGGTGCTCGAGCGGATCAAGGCCGCGCTGGAACTGATCTACGCGAGCCAGTACAACCCGGACGTCGGCGAGATCGGCAACTGGTACACCTACGAAATCGGCGTCCCGTACTACGTGCTGCACACGCTTTCGGTGGTCGCCGACCAGCTGACCGCCGACGAGCTGGCCCGCTACGTCAGCCCGATCAAGCGGTTCGTCGGCAACCCGAACGTCCGCGCCAACAACCCGTCGCTCGTCGAGACCGGCGCGAACCGCGCGGACAAGGCCCTGATCTCGATCGTCGCCGGTGCGCTGATCGGCGACACGGCGTGGATCAAAACCGGCATCGACGCGCTGACCGACGTCGCCGGCGGGGGCGCGGCGAGCGTCGTCGCCAAGCTGGACCGCGCGGCGGGCGACGGCTTCCACGTCGACGGCTCGTTCATCCAGCACGACACCATCCCGTACCCCGGGCACTACGGCATCGTCCTGCTCACCGCGCTCGCCGGCGCCATCCACGTCACGCAGGGCACGGAGTTCGCGCTCCCGCAGCCGCTGAAGGACAAGATCTACGCGCTGGTCGCGGACAGCTTCGCGCCGTTCGTCTACGCGGGCGCGCTGATGGAACCGGTGCGCGGCCGGATGCTTTCGCGGCAGGGCGAGACCGGGCACGACATCGGCCACCAGCTGACCGTCGCGACGCTGGTCCTCGCCCGCACGGCTTCCGGGAAGACGAAGACCGACCTGAACGCCCTGGCCTCGAAGTGGATCAAGGAGGGCACGTACGCGCCGTTCCTGAAGATCCCGGACCCGGAGCGGTTCGCGCCCGGCCCGGACCTGGTGGCGACGCCGGGCATCGAGTTCGCGCAGGACATGCCGGCCTCGGGCGCGCGGCCGGCGCGGGTGGTCGCCACGCACCGGATCTTCGGCCAGCAGGACCGGATGGTGCACGTCACCGACGGCTGGTCGGCGTCCCTCGGCGTCAGCTCGACGCGGATTTCGCGCTACGAGTCCATCAACGGCCAGAACCTCAAGGGCTACCACGTCGGCGACGGCGTGCTCTACACGTTCCTGCCGAACGCGAAGGGCCACTACACCGACGCCTACTGGCCGACGGTCGACCCGCTGCTGCTGCCGGGCACGACCGAAAACGACGGCCCGGCCGACCCGAAGTTCGGCGGCGTGCCGGTCGGCCCGAACCCGCACACCGGCGGCGTCCGCTGGGACGACGAGCACGGCACCTACGCGTTCGACTTCAAGTCCTGGGACGGCTCATTGGTCGCGAAGAAGTCGTGGTTCTTCACGCCGTCGGGGATCGTGTGCCTCGGCGCCGGGATCACCAGCACGTCGCCGCACGCGGTGCGCACGGCGATCGAGAACCGCAACCTCGGCGAGGGCGGCCGCGGCGCGCTGACCGCCGACTTCCGGCGCGTCGCGACCGACCTCGGCAAGGTCTCCGCGCTGCGGCGGCCGCGCTGGGTGCACCTGGAGAACGTCGGCGGGTACGTGCTCCTGGACGACGCTTCGGTGACGGCGTTGCGGGAGGACCGCACCGGTGCGTGGCGCGACATCGACACCGGCGCCAACACCAAGGGCACCACGACGCCGAACACGCGCCGGTACCAGAAGCTGGTGCTGGAGCACGGAGTCCAGCCGACGGACGCGAAGTACGCGTACGCGGTGCTGCCCGGTGCGTCGGTCCTGGGCACGGTCGGTGCGTCCTGGGCGTGGCAGGTGCGGGCGAACACCGCGACGGTCCAGGCGGTCCAGGTCGGGGAGACGCTGCTGGCGAACTTCTTCGCGGCCGGCTCGGCCGGTGACGTGCGCGTCTCCGGGCCCGCGTCGGTCGCGGTGGGGCGGTCCGGCCGGCGCCGCCAGCTCGCCGTGTCGGACCCGACCCAGACGCAGGACAGCGTGACGGTGACCGTGCGCGGCAAGTCCGTGGTGGTGCCGCTCAAGGGCAGCTTCGGTGCGACGAAGGTCGTTCCCCTGTAGCGGGTCTGCCCCGCCGGACCGGTGCCCCGACCCGGTCCGGCGGGGTCCCCACCTCGGTTAGGCTGGATTTCATGACCACCGCCGAGCACGTGGACGTCCTGATCGTGGGCGCCGGCCTGTCCGGCGTCGGCGCGGCCTGCCGGCTCCAGGAACGGCTGCCGGGCAAGACGTACGCCATCCTCGAGGCGCGCGACACGATCGGCGGCACCTGGGACCTGTTCCGCTATCCAGGCATCCGGTCCGATTCGGACATGTTCACCCTCGGCTACCCGTTCCGGCCGTGGAAGGACCCGAAGGCGATCGCCGACGGGCCGTCGATCCTGGCGTACATCCGGGAGACGGCGGCGGCACACGGAGTCGTCGATCGGATCCGCTTCGGCCATCGGGTCGTGCGGGCGTCGTGGTCGTCGTCGGACGCGCTCTGGACGGTTTCGACCGAGCACGGGGCGACGTTCACCTGCCGGTTCCTGTACCTGTGCAGTGGTTACTACTCGTACGAGTCCGGGCACGTCGTCGACTTCCCGGGCCGCGCGGAGTTCGCGGGGGAGATCGTGCACCCGCAGCACTGGCCCGCTTCGCTGGACTACGCGGACAAGCAGGTCGTGGTCATCGGCAGCGGCGCGACGGCGGTGACACTGGTCCCGGCGATGGCCTCGCAGGCGGCGCGGGTGACGATGCTGCAGCGTTCGCCGTCGTACATCGTGGCGCGGCCGGGCCAGGACGCGCTGGCCGACCGGATCCGGGCGCTGCTGCCGGAGAAGCTCGCGCACCGGGTGGTGCGGGGCAAGAACGTCGTCATGGGGACGCTGTTCTTCCAGCTCATGCGGCGGCTGCCGCGCCGGGCGGCCCAGGCGCTGCGGGATCGGGTGGCGGCGCAGCTGCCGGCGTCGATCCCGGTGGACCCGCACTTCGTGCCGTCGTACGACCCGTGGGACCAGCGCCTGTGCCTGGTGCCGGACGCGGACCTGTTCCGGGCGCTGCGGTCGGGCAAGGCGGACATCGTGACGGACCGGATCGCGCGGTTCACGGCGTCCGGCGTCCTTCTGGAGTCGGGCCGCTCGCTGGACGCCGACGTCATCGTGACGGCGACCGGGCTCCGGCTGGTGGCCTTCGGCGGGATCTCCCTGACGGTCGACGGCCGCGCGATCGAGCCGGGGGAGCAGCGGGCGTACAAGGGCATGATGTTCGGGGGCGTGCCGAACCTGGCGTGGTGCGTGGGCTACACGAACAACTCGTGGACGCTGCGGGCGGACCTGACGTCCCAGTACGTGTGCCGGCTGCTGGCGTACCTGGACCGGCGCGGGTACGCGTACTGCGCCCCGGACGCGGCCTCGGCGTCGACGGCGGGGCGGCCGCGCCCGATCGTGGACCTAGCGTCGGGGTACATCAAAAGGGCCGCCCCCGGCCTGCCGAAGCAGGGCGAGAGGCGGCCCTGGATGATGCGCCAGAACTACTTGCTGGATCTGGCCGACATGCGGTTCACCCGCGTGGACGACGGAGTGATGCGGTTCGGCCGCGCGGAAGACCGGGCAGCCGCACCGAGTCAGCCCTGACGGGCCTTCGAGCGCGGGTTGTCCTTGTTGATCACGAACACGCGGTTGCCGCGCCGGATCACCTGGGCGCCCGGCTGGCGGGCGAGCGAACGGACCGAGCTGCGAACCTTCATGGTGAGCCGTCCCTTCCTGGTCGGCGGTGCGGGCCCCGAGTGCGTCCCGCTCTCGTCTCAACCGACGGCCAGTCGGTTTCATTCCGCAACTCAGCTGGTCTCGCGCGCCACCCAGGCCTGCAGGTCCTCACCCCGGATCGCCGCCGCCATCAGCTCCGGGAACTGGTCCGGCGTGCACGCGAACGCCGGCACCCCCAGCTCCGCCAGGGCCGCCGCGTTCTCGTGGTCGTACGACGGCGCGCCCGAGTCGGACAGCGCCAGCAGCGTCACCACCTGGACGCCCGAGCCCACCAGCTCGGCGATCCGGTGCCGCAGCTCGTCCTCGTCGCCGCCCTCGTACAGGTCGCTGATCAGCACCAGCAACGTCTGCTCGGGCCGGCCGACCAGGCCCTGGCAGTACGCGATCGCCCGGTTGATGTCGGTGCCGCCGCCCAGCTGGGTGCCGAACAGCACGTCGACCGGGTCGGCGAGGTGCTCGGTGAGGTCCGCGACCTCCGTGTCGAACGCGACGAACGACGTCTTCAGCGCCCGCATCGAGGCCAGCACGGCGCCGAACAGCCCCGAGTACACCACCGACTCCGCCATCGAGCCCGACTGGTCCACAGCCAGGACGACGTCGCGCTGCACCGCCTGCTGACGCCGGCCGTACCCGACCAGCTGCTCCGGCACGATCGTGCCCAGCTCGGGGGAGTAGTGCTTGAGGTTCCGGTGGATCGTGCGCGCCCAGTCGACGTCGCCCGGCCGGGGCCGCTGCGTGCGCGACGCCTTGTCCAGCGCGCCCTTGATCGCCGCGCGCGTGCGCTCGGCGAGCCGCTCTTCCAGCTCCTCGACCACCTTGCGCACGACCTCGCGCGCGGTTTCCTTGGTCTCCTCGGGCAGCACACCGTTCAGCGAAAGCAGGGTGCCCACCAGGTGCACGTCCGGCTCGACCGCCGAGAGCAGCTCCTTCTCCAGCAGCATCCGGGTCAGCCCCAGCCGGTCGACCGCGTCGCGTTGCATCACCTGCACCACGGTGCTGGGGAAGTACCGGCGGATGTCGCCCAGCCACCGCGCGACCCGCGGCGCCGACGCACCCAGGTTCGCGCTGCGCGGGCCACCCGCCGCCTCCTCGTCCGGCTTGTCGTAGAGAGCGGCCAGGACCGAGTCGACCCCACTGTCCTCATCGGACAGTTCGGCGTCGGCGAGCCCCGACCCCGGCCCCCCGCCCTCGGCACCCAGCACCAGCCGCCAGCGCCGCGTGCGCTCGGTGTCCGCCTTGATCATGCCCCCACCCCCAGCAGCGTCGCGAGCACCGGCAGCACGCGCTCCGCCCGGTCCTCGTCCAGTTCCTCGGCCATCGCCACCACCGCCGCGGTGCCGGTGAGCCCGGCCGCGCGGTCCCCGATCGCCCGCTTCTCGGGCCCGCTGAACGCGCCGAACGTGCGGCGCAGCAACGGAAGCACCTCGGTGAACACGTCTTCGTGGATCCCCGCGAGCCACGCGTCGATCACCCGCAGCAGACCTTCGTCGTGCACCAGCAGCAGCGCGCCGCCGTCGAAGAAGCCTTCGACGTACGCCGCGCCCGCCGAAGGCGCGATGCCCGGCGTGAGCGCCCGGCCCAGCCGCAGTTCGATGTCCAGCGCGTCGAGCAGCCCGGCGTCGTGCAGGATCCGGGTCAGCCGGCCGGCCAGCAACGGGGGAAGCGACGGCCGTTCGGCCAGCCGCGCCAGCGCCGCGAGCCAGCGCTCCTTCGGGTCGTCGCCCAGCAGGGACGTCGCGTCGTGCACCCCATCGACCAGCTGGGCCATCCGGGCCGCGGCGTCGTCGTCGATCCCGTGCGTCGCCGGCGGCAGCCCGGCGCAGATCCGGTCGAGCATGCGGTCGGCGACCGCGCGCAGCGCACCGGTGTCGGTGCCGCGGACGTTCCCGTACCGCGTCGCCCGGGCCAGCGCGGGCAGCGCCGACATGAGCCGGGCGACGTCCGCGTCCGCCGCCGCCCGCGCGTCCAGAGCCGCGAGCGCTTCGGGCAGGGCCTCCGGCAGATCGGCGAGCAGGCAGTTCTCGACGGCCGTGGTCACCTCGTCCAGCGGGGGCGTGCCCTCGACGGTGTCGCGGACCGCGGCGGTCGCCGCCGACGGAACGGTGGTGCCGTGCACCGCCGCCGCGACCAGGTCGACCTCGAACGCCGGTTCCCAGCACAGCGCCCAGGTCTCCCGGAACGTGCCCCGGTTCCGCCGCGCCGACGCCTCCCGGCTTCCCCACTCGATACCGAGGACCCGCAGCCGGTGCAGCAGCTTCGAGCGCTCGAGCCCGCCGGATGTGCGCAGGTCGAGGTCGAGCTCCTTGACGATCGGGTCCTTCTTGAGCCGCAGGCGTTTCGCCGTCGCGGTCAGGTCCGCGGCCAGCGGTGGCTGCGGCACCCGCTCGGGCACCTCGCCGAGCCGTTCGCCGACCACCAGCCGCCGCGTGACCAGCTCGACCTGCACCTCGTCGCCGCCGCAGAGCACGGATCGGGTGGCTTCGGTGACCTCGGCCAGCCCGGCCGACGACCGCCCGCGCAGCGTGGCCAGGGTCTCGGACAGCCGGACCGCCTCGATGACGTGCGCGGTCGAGACGGGCAGGTCCTCCTCCCGCAGCACCCCCGCGACACCGGTCAGCCAGCGCGTGGTGACGTCTTCGGCCGTGGTGAACAGGTGGTGGTACCAGCCCGGCGACCGCACGCCGGCGCCGTAGCCGCTGGCCGTCGCGAGGCGCCCGTGGGTCCACGGCACCCAGGTGCACGCGACCTTCCGCTTCGGCAGTCCTTTGAGGACGGTCTGGTCGTGCGACGCCGGCGGCAGCGGGTCGGCCAGCGCGGGCACGTGCCAGGCCCCGCAGACGACGGCGATGTTCTCGAAGCCGTCCTTGCGGGTGCGGCGCAGCACCGAGCGCATGTAGGCCTCGCGCCGCGCTTCGTTGCCGCGCGGCGGTTCTTCGTCCTCCCGCAACGCGGTCATCGCCTCGGCGATCACCTCGAACGGGTCGTCGTCGCCGCGCCGCGACTCGACGACGTCGTCCCACCAGCGTTCCGGGTCGTCGTAACCGCCGGCCGAGGCCAGCGCGGCCAGCGGGTCGCCGGGCGGGCCGGCGTGCTCGTCCGGCGCCGCGGCGAACGTGTTCGCGGCCGGGAGGTCGCAGAACCGCACCGGGATGCCGGCTTCGCGTGCGTAGGTGAGCGCCTGCCACTCCGGGCTGAAGACGGCGAACGGCCAGAACGCGGCGCGCGAGACGTCGTCGGTCGCGTACGCCAGCAGCGCGACCGGCGGCGCCATCGCCGGGTCCTCGGTCAGCTCGACCAGGGCGTCGGCCTCGGGCGGGCCTTCGATCAGCACGACGTCGGGTTCGAGCTGCGCGAGCCGCGTCGCCACGGCCCGGGCCGAACCCGGGCCGTGGTGGCGGATGCCGAGCAGGTGGGTCGTCACGAAAGCTCCTGGCCCGCCCGGTAGAAGTCGGCCCAGCCGTCGCGCTCGCGAATGACCGTCTCGAGGTACTCGATCCAGATCGCGCGGTCGGCGACCGGGTCCTTGACCACCGCGCCGTGGATACCGGCCGCGACGTCGTGCGGGCGCAGCACGCCGTCGCCGAAGTGCGTGGCCAGCGCGAGGCCGCCGGTCAGCACGCTGATCGCCTCGGCCGTCGAGAGCGTGCCGGACGGGGACTTCACCGCCGTGCGGCCGTCCTCGGTGCGCCCCGAGCGCAGCTCGCGGAACACCGTGACCACCCGGCGGATCTCGTTCAGCTCGGCGGCTTCCACCGGCAGCTGCAGTGACGTGCCCAGCTCGGCGACCCGCCGGCTGACGATCTCGACCTCCGCCTCGGCGCTGTCCGGCAGCGGCAGCACCACGGTGTTGAACCGCCGCCGCAGCGCGCTGGACAGCTCGTTGACGCCCTTGTCGCGGTTGTTCGCCGTCGCGATCAGGTTGAAGCCCGGCCGCGCCTGGATCTCGGTGCCCAGCTCCGGGATCGGGAGCGTCTTTTCGGACAGGATCGTGATCAGCGAGTCCTGGACGTCGGCCGGGATGCGGGTCAGCTCCTCGAGCCGGGCGAGCTTGCCGTCCCGCATCGCGTGCAACAGCGGGCTTTCGACCAGCGCGGCGGCGCTCGGGCCTTCGGCGATCAGCCGGGCGTAGTTCCAGCCGTAGCGGATGGACTCCTCCGACGTGCCCGCGGTGCCCTGCACCAGCAGCGTCGAATCCCCGCTGATGGCGGCGCAGAGGTGCTCGGACACCCAGGTCTTCGCCGTGCCGGGCACGCCGAGCAGCAGCAGCGCGCGATCGGTGGCCAGCGTCGCGACGGCGACCTCGATCAGCCGCCGCGGGCCGACGTACTTCGGCGTGATCACGGTGCCGTCGGGCAAGGTGCCGCCGAGCAGGTACTCGACGACGGCCCACGGGGACAGGTTCCAGTTGGGCGGCTTGACCCGGTCGTCGGCGGCGGCCAGCGCGGCCAGCTCGGCGGCGTGGTCCTGCTCGGCGTGCGGCCGGAGGACGGTGGCGGGGGCGGTCATGCGAGCTCCTCGTACATTTCGCGGCGGAAGTTCAGCGTTTCGGTGAGCGCCCGGCGCCACGGACCGGCGTCCATGGTCAGGCGCGTGGTGGCGAGCGGGTGGCGGAGGCACCCCGCGGGGACCGCGCGGGCGATCACGACGGCGGCGTGCGAGACCAGGCGGTGGTCGTCCTGGCGGGCGATCCAGTCGAGCAGGGCGGTGCCGAGCTCCTTGGTCCACGGCCGGGGCAGCTCGTGGACCAGCCGCGCGAACGACTCGACGGGCAGCCGGCTCACGAGGTGCCCCACGGTGGCGGCCTGGCTCGCCGGGCTCAGCACGCCGAGCAGCGGTGGCGTGGTGCGGCCGCCCGGATCAGCGCCGATCAGCGCCTGCGCCCAGGTTTCGTCGCGCTGGCGCAGGGCCGCGGTGGCCCAGGAGTCGCGCAGGACGCCGGGCGGGCAGCCCTCGACGGTCATCCGCACCACTTCGGCGGGCGGGCCGAACTCGGTCCAGAAGGCCAGGGGAGCGGCGGCGGCCAGGGTGCGCAGCCGGACGGTGCCTTCGCCGCGTTCGCCTTGCGGGACGGACACTTCGAGCACCCGGCCCTTCCGGCGGACGAGCGGCCGCAGCCGGTCGGCCATGGTCTCGCCGTACCGCGTGCCGGGCAGCCGGCCGAGCAGGTCGGCGGCCCGTTCGCGGACGGCGGCGGCGCGATCGCCGAGGGCCGCTTCGAGGAAGGTTTCGTCCTCGGGGCGCACGTGCCCGGCGAGCACGCCGAGGAAGTCGGACCGGATGTCGGCCGGTTCGGTCTTCCAGGACGTCGTCAGGGCTTCGCGGGCGGCCGCGGGATCGTCGGCCAGCTTGGCGGCGAGCCAGCGGCGGCGCTGGGCCAGGCTGCCGTACTGCCAGACGTCGCCGGATTCTTCGGGCGGCGCGGCGAGGAAGCCCCAGTCGGGGTTGCGCTGCCCGAGCCACGCCCCGACCGGCCCGGCGACGGCGACGAGCGGCCCCCGCAGCGCGGCCTTGCTGCGCGCGGCTTCGGCGAGCAGCGGGAGCGTTTCGGGCGGGACGCGGTAGTCCGTGCCGGCGACGATGCCGAGCCACTCCAGCAGGAGATCGGGGTGGCTGGCGGCGAGCAGGCGGGCCAGCCGTTCCCGCGCGAGGGGAGGGACGAACGGCCGCTCGTCGGGCGCGGCGACGGGCAGGGGGCGGACGTCGTGGAGCGGCCGGCGCCCGGCGCGCCGGTAGGTGGTGAGGACGGCCGCCGCGGAGAGGAGCTGTTCCGCCGGGTCGGCGCGGTCTTCGACGAGGTTGCGGACGGCGGGCGGCTGGGTGGCGGGGTCGAGGGTGCGCCGGCGGGTGCCGAGCAGCGCGGTGCCGACGAGGTCTTCCCAGGCTTTCACGGCTTCACCGCCTTCCGGGGTCGATGGGGTGCTGCGGTGGGTGACTCGGGTTTCGCCGATCGGAGCCGGCTGAGGCGGGATGTCATCACAGCCGCACCGCCCGGTCGTCCTGCCAGCACATCAGCGGCCGCAGCCCCGATTGGCTCCATTCGCCCGCCACCGTCAGCGGCTTGCCCGCGGACATCGCCAGCAGCGACCACGGGAACGCGTACGGGACCAGCGGCAGCGCGGTTCCGTCCTTTTCGGACAGACACCAGCCGCCCGCGTGTTCGGCCGGCGTGACTTCGGACAGCAGGACCGGCCAGCGTTCGAGCCACGGGTCCGCCGCCATCGCCCGCGCGTACGCCGCCAGCGCGTCCGCGATCGACCCGCCCTCGGCGGCCGGGGCCGGCAGCGGGATGCCGCGCTCGGCCACCAGCGCCCGCAGGGGCGCCGCGCCCGGGTAGAACGCCAGCTCCGCCGTCAGCAGGTGCCCGGGTGGCAGCGACGCGTCCAGCGGACGGCCCGGCGGCGCGAACGACAGCACCAGCGCGTCGCGGCCCGTGAGCCGCCCGCGCAGCCACGTGCGGCGGGTGAGCAGGCGGTCGTTCTCCTCGTCGGCCGCGCCCGTGATGAGCCACTCGTCCGACACGCGCTCGCCGCTGTCCAGGACCCGGGCCGTCTCCACCGAGAAGCCGAGCCGCGTACGGACGGTCTCGGCCAGCGGACCCGGCAGCGTGTCCAGCCGGGTCGCCGCGTCCGCCAGCAGGTACAGCAGCGACAGTTCGCCGAGCAGCGCCTCCGGCCAGTCGCGGCGGCCGACGATGCCCGCCGCCCGCCGCAGCCCGCCCGCCAGGCCGGACGCCTGGGCGTCGACCATCCGCGCGGCCACCGTGCGCAGCTCTTCACCGCCGCTGCGCTCGAAACCGGCGAACCCCGCGCCGACCCGGTCGGTGAGCCAGACCTTCAGTTCGGCGACACCGCCTTCGACGCGCGCGGCGCGTTCACCGGCCCGGCGAGCGGCGGCTTCCTCGTCCTTGGGGCTGGCCGCTTCCGCCCGTTTTTCGGCGCGCTGAGCCCGATCGGCGCGTTCGGCGAGCCAGGTGTGCACCCACTCGGGTGGCTCGGCGGTGTCGAGCTGCCGCGCGGCCCACACCATCAACAGCCCGAGCGCGTGCTTGCACGGGAACTTCCGGCTGGGGCAGGAACACCGGAACGCGGGCTCGGCGAGCTCGACGCACGTCTGGTACGGCTTCTTGCCGCTGCCCTGGCAGAAGCCCCACACGGCCTCTTCGGACGCACCCGCGCCCGACCACTTCGCCGGCGTGGCCAGCGCCCGGCCCGCCTTTTCCGAAGCGGGATCCGGCGCGAGCCCGGCCACGCGTTCCGCGGTCCACGGCACCGCCGTCACCACCTGTCCCCCCACTGGTTTCCTTTGCCGTCCGGTCGGATTCCCCAGGTTAGTGGCCCGGGGAGGCTTACCCGGTGAAGCATGCCAGCACCCACCGACAATTTCCGGCGACCTGGACACGCGGCGCTATTCTAGCGCTAGAATAGTCCGGTGCTGACCGACGCGGAACTGACGGTGCTCGGCCTCCTGGTCGAGCGGCCGAGGCACGGCTACGAGCTGGACGAGGTCGTCTCGGAACGCGGCATGCGCGACTGGACCGCCCTCGGCTTCAGCTCGATCTACTACGTGCTCGGCAAACTCCGTGACCGCGGGCTGGTCGCCGAGGTCGCGGCGGAGCGGCCGCACGCGAAGGCCAAGAAGACGTACACGGCGACGGACGCGGGCCGGCGGGCGTGCGCGGAGGCCGCGGAGGCGGCCATCGCCGAACTGCGCCCGATGCACCCGCCGGTGCTGGCCGGGCTGGCGAACAGCCCGGCGATCCCGCCCGAGCGGCTCGCGAACGCGCTGGCCCGGCGCGCCGAAGCGGTGGCGCAGCGGCTGGCCGAAGTCCGCCGCGCGGCGGAGGCCGACGCGCCGCCGTTCGTCCGGGCGATCTTCGACTACTCGATCGCGCAGCTCGAAGCGGAAGCCGCGTGGCTGGAAGGAATGACCTGATGCCCTACGACGTCAAGAAAGACCTGAAGCAGCTGTACGCGCCGAAGAACACCGACTGGGCGCTGGTCGAGGTGCCCGAGCAGCAGTTCCTCGCGATCGACGGCCGGGGTAATCCGAACACGGCCGAGAGCTACAAGCGGGCTGTCGAAGCTCTTTACGCCTTCGCCTACACGATCAAGATGACGGCCAAGCGTGCCGGTGAGGATTTCGTGGTCGGGCCGCTGGAAGGTTTGTGGTGGGCCGAGGACTACGGCGCGTTCACCGTGCGGGCCAAGGACTCCTGGCAGTGGACGATGCTCATCTCCCAGCCCGCGTGGATCGGCGAGGACGCCGTCGAGGAGGCCCGGGAATCGGTGCAGCGCAAGAAGAAGATCGACGCGCCGGTTCGCCTGGAGAAACTGCACGAGGGGCGGTGTGCGCACGCGCTGCACGTGGGCTCGTATGACGACGAAGGTCCGCTGCTCGCCCGGCTGCACGGGGAGTTCCTTGAGCGGCAAGGGCTCGAGCCGGCCGGGCTGCACCACGAGATCTACCTCGGCGACCCGCGGCGGGTGGAACCGGCGAAGCTGAAGACGGTGCTGCGTCAGCCGGTGGCCAGGGTGTCTCCGATGCAGTGAATGACTCATTCCTGGCGTCCGGTGCAAGGAATGAGTCATTCACTGCATCCGGGCCAGCGTCGCCGCAGCGATCAGTCGGTGGGCTGATCCAGCTCCGCGAGGCCCCTTTCCCACCGCTCACGCCGTTGCGCGGACGTCTGCTCCCACCACGGCTCGCCCCGTTCGCCCAACGCCACCTTCGCCACCTGAGTACGCGCGCGGTCCTGTACCCGGCGGGCCGCCATCAAATGCTTCTGCAGCCGGTCGCGGACGTCGTCCGGGATCTCCGGGTCCGTTGCGCGCCAGCGGCGGCCGTTGACGATGATGTAACGGCCGTCGGGGGTGTGTTCGGGCATCAGTAGTCGGAGGTTGCCGGCCAGGTGTCGTCGTGCAGCAGGCGCTTGAGGATCTTGCCCGTCGCGTTGCGGGGCAGGTCCGGCACGAAGTACACGTCGCGCGGCACCGCGAACCGGGCCAGCCGCTGGTGGATGTACGCCCGGATGTCCTCGGCGTGCAGCGAAGCCCCGCGCCGCGGGACGACGTACGCCGCGAGGCGCTGGCCCCACTCCGCGTCCGCCACGCCGACCACCGCCGCGTCGTGCACGCCCGGCAGGGCCACCAGCGCTTCCTCGACCGGACGGGGGAACACGTTCTCGCCGCCGGACACGATCATCTCGTCGGCGCGGCCGGTCACGAACAAGCGGCCCGCCGCGTCGAGGTAGCCGACGTCGCCGGTCGCCATCAGGTCCGCCGCGCGCGCCGGGTCGGTGCCGTTCGTGTAGCCGTCGAACAGCATGTCGTTGCCGACGAAGATCTGGCCCTCGCCGCCCGGCGGGACGGGCTTGCGGTCCTCGTCGAGGATCGCGACGCGGGTGCCGAGCGGGCAGCGCCCGGCCGTGCCCGGCGCCGCGCGCAGGTCGGCCGGGTCGGCGATGCTCGCCCAGGACACCTCGGTCGAGCCGTAGAAGTTGTAGAGGACGTCGCCGAAGGTGTCCATGAACTGCGTGACGAACGCGCCGGACATCGCCGACCCGCTGCTCGCGACGATCCGCAGCGACGACAGGTCGTAGCGCGCCCGCACCCGCTCGGGCAGGTCCATGATCCGCTGCAGCATGATCGGCACCACGAACAGCGCGTCGCACTTCTGCTCGGCGATCGCCCGCAGCGTCTCCTCGGCGTCGAACTTGCGGATCAGCGCCAGCGACGCCCGCAGCGCCATGCCGAGCTGCATCGCGGCCAGGCCCCAGCTGTGGAACAGCGGCGCCGCGACGAGGATCCGGTCGCCGGCGCGCAGCGGGATCCGGTCGAGGATCGCCGCGGCCGTCCCCATGCCCTTGGGGGTGGGGCGCCGTGCGCCCTTCGGCGTCCCGGAGGTCCCGGACGTGAGCACGACCACGCGGCCCGGCCGGTCGACCGGCTTGGGCGGGTCGGCGGGCGCGGCGTGGATCAGCTCGTCGACGGTCGGGTAGCCGGTTTCGGCGTCCGGCCACGTGCTGATCCGGGCGAACTCGCCCGGGACGTTCGCGATGGTCTGCGCGAACTCGTCGTCGGCCAGCACGGCCGCCGGCTCGTGCTCGGCGATGACGTCCTTGACCGAGGCCGCGGACAGCCCGGTGTTGAGCAGGATCAGGTCGGCGCCGAGCTTGCTGGCGGCGACGAACGACTCGACCATCGCGGCGTGGTTGCGGCACATCAGCGCGATCCGGTCGCGTTCGCCGACGCCGAGCTCGCTCAGCCCGTTCGCGAGCCGGTCGCTGCGCTCCTGGACCTGCCGGAAGGTGCGGAGGTTGCGCTCGTCGTGCAGGGCGGGCTCGTCCGGCACGCGGGCCGCGGCGGCCTGGTAGCCGCCGGCGATCGTGGCCCCCCACTGGGCGAGCTGGCCGAGCTGGCGGGCGATCTTGTCCGGGCGGCCCGCGCTGAGGACGCCGGCGCGCACCAGGATGCTCGTGGTGCGCAGCTTCGTGGCCTTGTTGCCATCGTTGTCGGCGTCGGGGTCGGACTGCCCGGCCAGGTGCAGGTCGAGGCGCCGCGCGAGGGTACGGACGTCCTTCTTCACCGACGACACCAGATCCGCGTGCGCCGGCGGCAGCATCATCCGGACGAACAGCTCGGTCTTGCCCCCGGCCAGCGGTCTCAGCTCGAGGGAGACCCACGTGCCCTCGTCGGGGACGCCGCACCACACGACGTGCTCGCCCGGCCGGTACACGACGGCCTGGACCTGGGTCTCCAGCACGCGCCCGCGCTCGGGCACGATCCGGATCACGCCCCGGGGGCCCCGGCCCCGGGCGGCGGGCTCGACGATCTCGCACCCGCTGATCTCGGGCACGAACCGCGAGTACCACTCCGGCGATCCGACGATCTGCCACACCACGTCCGGCGTGTGCCCGACCACCGCACTCGCCTCGACCACATCGTCACGCATCTTTACCCTCACCGAAGTGTCACCGAACACACGTTCAGGTCACGGAGGCGTCACAGTAACAGCAAACGGGTGATCCCGGATACTCCGAACGGCCAGATACCGGAGGGTAACGGACACCCGCAGTAGGTGCCTCCAATGTCCACTGTGGAGTGATTAACGCTGTTCACCGAGGATAGCGGCCACCGGGCGTGCGCGCGTGCCGTCGGCGGTGTCATGAAGGGCTCATTGCGGGACCCGCGAAGACATGGATGAGTCATTTGGGACATTCACTGCTATATCGGGCAACCAGCTCGGATCCCAGGCGCGCCAGCTCGGCCTTCACAGAGTCAGGGGACTCGACGTCGACGAGCGCGCCCCAGCCCGCCAGCTCCTGCGCGATCATGATCGGCGCGGGCGCCGCGACCCGTGCCCGCACGCGGTCGCCCGGCAGCTCCGCGACCAGTGCGCAGTGCCGGCCGAACCGGTCGCGCAAGACGCCGAACTGGCGGCGGTCGAGCACCACGTCCGCGGTGAGGAGCGACCGGCGCCGTTCGATCTCCTCGACGACCTCCTCCCACACCTTCGCCAGCTCGAGGTCCGCCGGGCGGACCGCGGCGTCCCCGGTCGCGGCCGCCTCGACGATCCGGTCCACCCGGAACGTCCGGCGCCCCTCCGGCGTCCCCGCGACCAGGTACCAGACGTCGTCCTTGTCGACCAGGCCCCACGGGTCGACGACGCGTTCGGTCTTCTCGCGTCCGGCGTAGGTCAGCCGGACGCGGCGGCGCGCGATGACGGCGTCCTGCAGCAGCGAGACGATCGGCGGCCGGTCCTGCACGCGCTCGCCCCAGCCCGCCTGGTCGACGAGGACGGCGTCGGCGGCCGCGGAGGCGTCCGCGCGGAACGTGCCCGGCAGCGCGCCCATCAGCTTCCGCAGCGCCGACTTCACTTCCGGGGCCGCCGCCGCGGCCGGGCCGGCCAGGAGGAACAAGGCCTGCGCCTCGCGCGCGGTCAGGCCGGACAGGTCCGTGCGCGCGCCGCCGACCAGCCGCCAGCCGCCGCCGCGGCCCGGCTGCGGGTAGACGGGCACCCCCGCCGCCGAGAGCGCTTCGAGGTCACGGCGGGCCGTCGCGACGGAGATTTCGAGCTCGGCCGCGAGTTCGGCGGCCGTGACGCGGCCGCGTGTCTGCATCAGCAGGAGGGTGGCCACGAGACGGTCGGCGCGCATGGGAGCAGTCTCGCAAACAAAGTGCTCATTCGGTGCGCACTTTCACCCCGCATGATGGCTCCACACGATGCAAGGGAGCAGACATGCTGCGAGGAATGGCCACCGTCTCCTACTTCGCCGACGACCACGCGGCCGCACAGGCCTGGTACACCGAGTTCCTGGGAATTGAGCCGTACTTCCAGCGACCGGGGTACGCCGAGTTCCGGATCGGCGACTACCAGCACGAACTCGGCCTGATCGACCGCAAGTACGTCCCGGCGAGCACGGGCGGGGCGAGCGGCGAGATCGTCCACTGGCACGTCGACGACCTCGAGGCCACCGTCGCCCGCCTGCACGAGCTGGGCGCGAAGGAGAACGAGCCGATCACCGAGCGCGGGCCCGGGTTCGTGACGGCGTCGGTCGTCGACCCGTTCGGCAACGTCCTCGGCGTCATGACGAACGTGCACTACCTGGCGGTCCTGAAGGAACGCTCATGAGGCGGTAGGCCTCCTCGACGCACTTGTCGCACCGCTCGTGCCGGACGATCTTTTCGGCCGGATCGGTGCCGTAGAACGGAAAGCAGCCCGCGCCGCAGCTCGCGTAGTAGATGAGCCCGAGCCGGACCTCGCCGCGCCCGACGTAGTGCGCGAGCCGACGGCGCGGCTCCGGCCCGCACTCGGGAATCCAGCCGTGGGCGGGCAGGCGGGCGGCGGCGATCTCGTCGAGCACGCCCGCCCGGCCGATCAGGTCCGCGCCGAGGCAGGCCAGACGCTCGCCGAGGTCGCGCAGGCCGTCCGCGCGCAGGGGCGGGCCGGCGAGCCAGGAGACGTCGCCGGCGAGGGTTTCGGTCAGGTCGCGCAGCCGGGTCAGGAGGGCGTGGTCCGGGTCCATGACCTGCAGGAAACCTGACGCGGATTTGTGACACCAGCCGAGGAGGAGGCACCGGGAATGTCGGACCCCGGTGACAGAATGCGGTCATGGCGACACCCTTCGCGACACCCCGGGCGAGAGCGCTCGGCTTCGGGCTGCGTGCCTGCCGGACGGACCGGGACCTCGGCGTGCGGGAGCTCGCGAGGCTGATCGGCGTGCTGCCGCAGGAGCTGTCCAACTGGGAGTACGGGAAGCGGATCCCCAAGGTGGAGCAGGTGGCTCTGTTGCTGGGCGTGCTCGTGGTCGAGCCGGGGGAGCGCGCCCGGCTGCTGGAACTGGCGGGCAACGCGCGGGAGCCGAGCTGGCTGGAGAAGGCGGTGCCGCCGTTCGTTTCGGCCTACGTGGAGTACGAGCGGGCGGCCACGGAGATCTTCAACTGGGAGCCGTTGCTGGTACCCGGGCTCCTGCAGACCGACGAATACGCCCGGGCGCTGCTGGGAGGCGGCGGTCTTAAGGCGAACGACATCGAGAACCTGGTGCTCGTACGGCGGATGCGGCGAGGTGTGCTCGCCGGGCTGCGCCCGGCGAGCTGCCAGGTGGTGATCGATGAGCGGGCGTTGCGGCCGGGGATTGCGGAGGGCGAGGTGATGGCGGGGCAACTGCGGCACTTGCTTGCCGTTTCCCGGCGGAAGAACCTCCGGCTGCAGATCTTGCCGAGTGGCGACCTGGTGCATCCCGGGCTCCACGGGAACTTCGCGATTTTCGAGTTCGAAGCCCTGCCACCGATCGTCGCCATCGAAGAATTCCGGGCTGTCGCCTACCTCTACGATGAGGATCAGGTGGCCAGCTACCGCGAAGCGGCCGAGGGCCTGGCGGCCTCGGCCTTGGATGAGCAGGGCAGCTCGGCACTCATAGAGGCGATGGTCGCCGATCTGGAGGTGCGGAGTGGATCCGGGGGTGTGGCGGGCTTCCAGCCATAGTCAGCAGGCGAACTGCGTGGAAGTAGCGCTGGGACCTGCGGCAACAATCCGCGACACCAAGGACCGCGCCGGCGGCACCCTGGAAATCTCCACCCGATCGTGGGATGCCTTCCTGAGCTCCCTATGTCGGCTCGCACCACAGGATCTTCGCGAGCTGTAGCTCTCCGGCACATAGCCCGCGACCCGGGTCACGCTTACCGTTCCCGTCCATGACCAGCGATCTGGACGGGCGCACCGCCCTCGTCACCGGCGGGGCCGGCGGTATCGGCCTGGCCTGCGTCCGCGCTCTCGCGGCGGCCGGGGCCAAGGTGCACGTTGTCGACATCGATGCCGAAAACACCGAAGCCGTCGCCGCCGAGGTCGGCGGCTGGGCGCACGTCGCCGACCTGACCGATCCCGACACCATCGATACCCTCCCGGCCGAGGTCGACATCCTGGTCAACAACGCCGGGATCCAGCACGTCGCGCCGCTCGAGGACTTCCCGCCGGACGTGTTCACCCGCATCCAGGCGCTGATGGTCACCGCTCCCTTCCTGCTCATCCGGCACACACTGCCGTCGATGTACGCGCGGGGCTTCGGCCGGATCGTCAACATGTCGAGCGTTCACGGGCTTCGCGCCTCCGCCTTCAAGGCCGCGTACGTCGCCGCGAAGCACGGGCTCGAAGGACTTTCCAAGGTCGCCGCGCTCGAAGGGGCCGAACACGGCGTCACCAGCAACTGCGTGAACCCCGGGTACGTCCGCACGCCGCTGGTGGACAACCAGATCGACGCGCAGGCCGCCGAGCACGACATCCCGCGCGAGGACGTCGTCGCCGAGGTCCTCCTCAAGCGCGCCGCCATCAAGAAGCTCATCGACGCCGACGACGTCGCTTCCCTGGTGACGTGGCTGTGCTCACCGCACGCCGGCCACGTCACCGGGGCCTCCATCCCGCTCGACGGCGGCTGGACCGCTGCGTGAAAACCGCCTGACAACCCGCTGAATGTCGCTCAACCACAAGGAAGTGGAGCCCGCAGTGAGTCAACCGAACCGGTCGGCGATCGCCAAGATCGTCGGCGCGAGCCTGATCGGCACCACCATCGAGTGGTACGACTTCTTCCTCTACACCTCGGCCGCCGCGCTGGTGTTCAACAAGCTGTTCTTCCCGACGGCCAACCCGCTGACCGGCACGCTGCTGGCGTTCCTGACCTACGCCGTCGGGTTCCTCGCCCGCCCGGTCGGCGGCCTGGTCTTCGGCCACTACGGCGACCGGCTCGGCCGCAAGAAGCTCCTGGTCGTCAGCCTGGTGCTGATGGGCGGCTCGACCTGCCTGATGGGCGTGCTGCCGACGTTCGCGAGCGCGGGCGTCGCGGCTCCCATCCTGCTGACGCTGCTTCGCCTCGTCCAAGGCTTCGCGCTCGGTGGCGAGTGGGGCGGGGCGGTCCTGATCGTCTCCGAACACGGTGACGACCGCCGCCGCGGCTTCTGGGCCAGCTGGCCGCAGTGCGGGGCTCCCGGCGGCAACCTCCTCGCGACCGCCGTCCTGGCGATCCTCTCCGCGACGCAGTCCGACGCGACGTTCATGGCCTGGGGCTGGCGCGTCCCGTTCCTGCTCTCGGGCGTGCTGCTGCTGATCGGGCTCTGGATCCGGCTGGCCGTCGCCGAGTCGCCGGTGTTCCTGGCCGCGCAGAAGCAGGCCGAGACTCACGCCGACAAGCACGTGCCGGTCGTGGAGGTCTTCCGCAACAGCTGGCGCCAGGTGCTGATCACGATCGGCGCCCGGATGGCCGAGAACGTCTCGTACTACGTGATCACCGCGTTCATCCTGGTGTACGTCACGACCGGGCTGCACCTGCCGAAGGGCGTCGGCCTCAGCGCCGTGCTCATCGGCTCGGCCGTCCACTTCGTGACGATCCCGCTGTGGGGCGCGCTGTCCGACCGCGTCGGGCGCCGCCCGGTATACCTGTTCGGCGCGATCGGGATGGCCTTGTGGGGCTTCGCGTTCTTCGCGCTGCTGGACACGAAGTCGTCGCCGGTGATCGTGCTGGCCGCGACCGTCGGGCTGGTGCTGCACGGCGCGATGTACGGCCCGCAGGCCGCGTTCTTCGCCGAGCAGTTCCCGACGCGGGTGCGCTACACCGGGCTGTCGGTCGGCGGCCAGCTGTCGTCGATCGCCGCGGGCGCCGTCGCCCCGCTGATCGCCGTCGCGCTGTTCTCCGCCTGGGGCAGCACCGTGCCGGTGTCGCTCTACGTCGCGGCGATGTGCCTGATCACGGTGATCGCCCTGCTCGCGGCCCGCGAGACGCGCGGGGAGTCGCTGCACGACGATGGTGTCGATGCCGTCGAGGCGGAGACGACGGCCGTTTCGCCCTAGCATGACCGCCGTGACCGCACCCACGGACGCGCTGCGCCGGCTGCTCGACCTGCTCGCCTCCGGGGCGAGCAGCGAGCAGCTGGCGCACGTCGTCGTGGCCGCGCGCGCCGAGGGAGCCCTCGGCGCCGCCGACCTGGGCGCGCTGGCCAGCGCGGGTGAGCTGGCCCTGCGGATCCGCGAGACCCTAGAAGAGCACCGGCGGCGGGAGGCCCAGCTCGGCGCGCTGTTCGACACCGCGAGCGAGCTCGCCGCACTGTCCGATCCGGACACCGTGCTGCGCTCGATCGTCCGGCGGGCGCGGGCGCTGCTCAACGTCGACGTCTCCTACCTCTCGCTCAACGACGAGGCCGAGAACAAGACCTACGTGCGGGTCAGCGACGGGTCGGTGTCGGCGGAGTTCCAGCAGATCGTGCTCGGCATGGGGGAGGGCCTCGGCGGGCTGGTGGCGCAGACCGCGCGGCCGTACGCGACGGCGGACTACTTCCACGACGACCGGTTCAAGCACACCCGCCACATCGACTCCGGCGTCCAGGACGAGGGCCTGACCGCGATCCTCGGCGTCCCGCTGGCCATCGGCCCGAAGGTGCTCGGCGTCCTCTTCGCCTCGGACCGCGGCTCGCGGGAGTTCTCCGCGGACGAGGTGGCGCTGCTGTCGTCGCTCGCCGACCACGCCGCGATCGCCCTCGACAGCGCGAACCTGCTCGACCAGACCCGCCGCGCCGTCGCGGAGCTCAACGAGGCCAACGCGACGATCCGCGCGCACACCGAGGCGATGGAACGCGCCCAGGACGCGCACGACCGGCTGACCGACCTCGTGCTGCGGGGCGGTGACCTGCCGGACGTCGCGGCGGCGGTCGCCGGGGTGCTGCACGGCGACCTCACGGTCTACGACGCCGACCGCACGCTGCTGGCCAGTTCGGCGGAACCGGCCGCGCTCGACCCGGACGCGCTGTTCGCGGCCCGCGCCGCCGGGCGGGCGGTGTCCACAAAGGACACGTGGGTGTGCGCGGTCCAAGCCGGTCCCGAGCTGCTCGGCAGCCTGGTGCTGGCCGGCCGCGACGGGCTCACCGATCCGGACCGGCGGCTGTTCGAACGCGCGGGCGTCGTGACGGCGCTGCTGCTGATGCTGCGGCGGTCGGTGGTCCGGGCCGAGGACGAGGTCCGCGGCGAGCTGCTGACCGACCTGCTGACCGCGCCCGACCGCAATCCGCGGGCGCTGCTGGCCCGTGGCCGCCGGCTGGGGATCGACCTGTCGGCACCGCACGCGGTGCTGGTCGCGCACGCGGACGGCGGGTCCCGGCGGCGCGTGGCGAGCGCGGCCGCCCGGCACGCGACGCTGGTGGGAGTGCACGCGGAGGAAGTCGTCCTGCTCGGCGCGGGCGACCCGGACGAGCTGGCGCGGCGAGTGGCGGCCGACCTCGGCGCGGCGACGGGCCGTCCGGTGACGGTGGGCGCGGCGGGCCCGGCGAGCGGACCGTCGGCGATCGCCGCGGCCCACGGGGAAGCGGCGCGCTGCGTCCGGGCGCTGCTGGCGCTGGGCCGGACGGGCGAAGGCGCGGCGATGGCGGGACTGGGCTTCCTCGGCCAGCTGCTGGGCGACCACGCGGACCTGGACGGGTTCGTGCGCCAGACGCTGGGGCCGGTGCTGGACTACGACGCGCGCCGGGGGACGGAGCTGGTGGCGACGCTACGGGCGTACTTCGCGAGCGGTTCACAGCTGGCGCGGACGAAGGATGTGCTGCACGTCCACGTGAACACGGTGGTGCAGCGGCTGGAGCGGGTGGCGTCGCTGCTGGGGGAGGACTGGCAGTCGCCGGACCGGGCGCTGGAGATCCAGCTGGCGCTGCGGGTGCACCGGTTAGGCGGGTGAAGCGAACGCCTTCGACCGCCACGCCACGAGCGCCGACGTGAGGCCGCCGACCGCCGCGATCACCACCGCGACCGGCAGCATTCCGTGGTCCAGCCCGAGCCCGCCGAGCGCCGCTCCCAAGGCGATGCCGATCTGAAACGCCACGATGTACACCGCCGACGCCAGATCCGGCCGGTCCTTCGCGACCCGCAGGACCGCCGCCTGCAGCACCACGCCGATCCCCGCCGCCGGCCCGGCCCACGCCACGATCGCCGTCCCCGCGGCGAGTGGCCCCGGGGACACCAGCAGCGCCACCATGCACAACGCCAGACCGCCCGTCGTGACCAGCGCCGTCGCGCGCGGATGGCCGTCGATGTGGCGGCCGATCAGGACCAGGCCGAGCAGGCCCGCCGTGCCGTGGGCGAGCAGCAGCAACGACGTCGGCGAGCCGGTGAGGTGCACATACCTCGCGATGATCGCCGTGATGTACGTGAACGCCGCGAAGTGGCCGGTCACCAGCAGCAGCGTCGTCACGTTCACCGGAAGCAGCGAGCGGTGCGCGACGCGGCCGTGGAGAGCCGACGCCGTCGCGGGCATCGGGCCGACGGTGAGCCGGATGACCAGCGCCGTCACCGCCGCGGCGCCCGCCACCGTGAAGACCGCCGGCCGCCACCCGAGGCTCGTGCCGAGCCACGAGCTGACCGACAGCCCGAAGAGGAACGCCAGGGAGTTCCCGGCGAACACCACCGCCGTCGCGCGGCCACCCCGGCCGGGGCCGAGCAGCCGGGCGGCCATCGACGCGACCACCGACCAGAACACGCCGTGCCCCGTGGCCGCCACCAGCCGCGCGGCGACGGCCACGCCGTAGTTCGGCGCGATCGCCAGGACCAGGTTCGACACCACGACCATCCCCAGCGTGACCAGCGCGGTCGTCCGGCGGTCCCAGCGCGACGTCAGCGCGACCAGCGGCACCACCGAAACCGCCACGACCAGCGCGTACCCGGTCATCAGCAGCCCGATCGCGGAGTCCGCGACGCCGAGCCCGGACGCGAGCTGGGGCAGCAGCGCGACCGGCAGGTTCTCCGAGGTCACGGACACGAAGCAGGCCGCGCTGAGGGCTCCCAGCGCGAGCTTCGTCCGGGATTCGACGAGCATTGTTTAACGATACACAGATAAGGTGGGGCCGTGTCCGGACCGGCTCGCGTCACCATGGCCGACGTCGCTCGCCGCTGCGGCGTCTCGGCGATGACCGTGTCGTACTGCTACAACCAGCCCGACCGGGTCGCCCCGGAGACGCTGCGCCGGGTTCGCGAGGTCGCCGCCGAGCTGGGCTACCGCGGGCCGGACCCCACCGCGCGGTCGCTGCGCCGCCGGCACAACGGCGCGATCGGCGTCGTGCTCGGCGAACACCTCGCCTACGCCTTCGAAGACCCGCAGGCCCGCCGGTTCCTCGCCGGCGTCGCCGAGGTCTGCCGCGAGCGCGGGAGCGGGCTGAACCTCATCCCGACCACCGGCGCGGCCGACGACGTCGAGCGCGTGCGGTCGGCGTCGGTCGACGGCTACATCGTGTGGACGACCGTCGACACCGACCCGGTGCTCGACGTCGTGAGCGGCCTCGGCAAGCCAATCGCGATCCACGGCGGGCCCGCGTTCGCCGGGGCCCAGGTCGTCTCCATCGACAACCGCGCGTCGGCGCGGGAGCTGGCCGCGCGCACGTTCGCCGGCGCCCACCGGCCGGCCGTGCTGAGCTTCCCGTTCGACCGCGACCGCAGGCCGAGGCTGGAAACCGGGCCCGCGCCGGAAGAGGCGGTCTTCCCCGTCACCCGCGAACGGCTCCTCGGCATCTACGACCACCTCGGCGACCCGGGCGGCCTGCCGGTCGCCGTCGTCGCCCGCAACGACCGTGACGACGCCGCGAAAATGGCCGACGCGCTGCTGGACACCCAGCCCGACGCCGTCATCGCCATGAGCGACCAGCTCGCCTTCGCCGTCCTCGACGCGGCGAAACGCCGCGGCCTGCGCGTGCCCCAGGACATCGCGGTCGCCGGGTGGGACGACGACCCGGACGCGGACCGCGCCGGGCTCACGACCATCGCGCAGTCGCTCTTCGCCCAGGGCCGCGACTGCGCCCTGATCGCCCTCGGCGAGCGGGGCCCGGGCCGGCCCGCCGAGTGGACCGCGACCGTCCGGACCTCTACCCGCTGACCGCCACGACCAGCTTCCCCCGCCGCGGCCCGCGTTCGGCGGCGGCGTGCGCGGCGGCCGCGTCGGTGAAAACCTCCTCGACCGGCACGCGGAACCGGCCCTCCTCGAAGAGCCCGGCCGCGACCGCGAGGCCGTGGCGTCCGTCCGGCTCGCCGCCGAGAGCCCCGGTCGACACGCGAACGCCGTGGGACGGGCCGGTGAAGTCGGCCAGCGTGACCACCGACGACGGCGACCCGGTCAGCGCGACCAATTCCGGCAGCGAGCCCTTGCCCGCGACGTCGAGCGCCGCGTCGACCCGGCCGGACACCCGCGTGGACAGGCCGGGACCGTACGGAACCGGCGTGGCACCGAGGCTTTCGACGAACTCCAGGTCGCCGGCCGTCCCGATGACCCGCGCGCCCCGCGCCAGCGCCAGGCCCACGACGAGACTGCCGACTCCGCCGGACGCGCCGTCGACGAGCAGCGTCATGCCGTCGCGGACGTCCAGGAGGTCGAGCGCGCGGGTGGCCGTCTCGATCCCGGTGGCCGCCGCACCGGCCTGCTCCCACGGCATCGACGGCGGTTTCGGAGCCCAGAAGGCCAGCACGGCGAACTCGGCGGTGGCCCCGCCGAGCCGGGCGACGTCGACCGCGCCGAACACCTCGTCGTCGGCCTCGGCCCCGGGACCGGCTTCATCCACGACGCCCGCGGCGTCGACGCCCGGGATGTGCGGCAGGGCGATCGGCGAGTGCGACTTCCCGGCGCGGATCGCCAGGTCCACCGGCGAGACACCGGCCGCCCGCACGCGGATCCGCACCTCACCGCGGCCGGCGTGGGGCTCCGGGAGTTCTCCCACCGAAAGGACTTCGGGCGGGCCGAACCGCTCGAACCGGGTTGCGAACACGATCACTCCTCCACCTAGCCACCTTGACCGCGCCTACGCTAGGAGTGATCACCGGCGACGAGCGGGGAAGTGAGAGGCGTGCGCGACGAACTGACTCGGAAACGCCGGACGGACGCGGAGGACAATCGCCGTCGCCTGGTCGCGGTCGCGCACACGGCGTTCGCGCGCCACGGCCCGGACCTGCCGGTGCGGGAGATCGCGCGGCGCGCGGGCCTGGCTCCGGCGACCGTCCACCGGCACTTCCCGTCCCGCGACGACCTCCTCGCGGCCGTGCTCGACGGCCAGGTGGAGCGGTGCGAGGAGCAGCTGCGGGCCGCGCTCGCCGACCCCGACAGCCGTCGCGCGCTGAGCCGCACGTTCCACCGCTTCGGCGAGTGGCGGGTCGAGGAGCCCGGGCTCCTGGGTGCCCTCGAAGGACCGCGGTTCGCCGACCGGCGCCGCGCGCACGCCGAAGCCTTCGCGCGGCTGGTCGACCGGGCCCGCGCCGACGGCGTCCTCCGGCCCCGGGTGTCGCTCGAGGACGTCCGGCTCGCCCTGACGGCGACCACGTCGGCGCGGACGGGTCCGGCGGCGCGGAGGCTGACCGCGGTGCTGCTGACCGGACTGCTGACCTGAATCCCGGGCGGCTGAAGGGCACCTTCCTTGCGTGTGATGCGAGGAAGGTGCCCTTCGGTGCGTCAGATGCGCTGAAGGTGCCCTTCAGCACTGCCCGTCGGCGAGGACCCAATAGCCCGAGGACGTCTCGCGCAGGGCGTGCGTGGTGAAGGTGTTCCACAGGCCCATCGCCTGGTTGGAGCCGTTGGCGTACACCTGGCCGGCGCTCTGGTGCGCGCGTCCCGCCTGGGTGTGGGCGTAGTTGCTGGCGTTCACGCACGCGCCCGCGGGCTGGGTGGTCGTGGTCGTCGGCGGGGCCGTCGTCGTGGTCGGGGTGCTTCCGGACCCCTTGTCCAGCCCGAAGAACACGCCCGTGTAGTAACTGGAGCAGATGCCGGCGAGGAAGTACGCGCCGGTGCTGCCGCACTGCGTCGCGCCGCTGCCCGGGTCGACCGCCGTGCCGTGCCCCATGCCGGCGATCGAGTACAGCTGGACCTTGTCGCCGTAGTTCGTCAGCGTCGTGCCGCCGGGCAGGGACTGCGTGCTCGTCGGCGTCTGCGAGAGCCCGTGCACCGCGGTCCACTGGTCGCGCAGCTCGGTGCCGTTGACCGGGTAGACCGTGTAGTCGGCGGTGCCCTGCCAGATCGCGACCCGCGGCCACGGCCCGCTGTAGCCGGGGTACTGCGCCTTGACCTTCGACGCCCACTGCGCGGGCGTCAGGTTCTGGTTGTTCTGCTGGCAGCTCGTCGCCTGCGTGATGCTCGTGGCGCACTGCGCGGGCAGCCCCGCGTTGATGCCGCCGCCGGCGAAGACGTCCGGGTAGGCGGCGAGCAGGTCGGCCGTCATGCCGCCGCCGGCGGAGAGCCCGGTGACGAACACCCGCGAGCGGTCGGAGCCGTGGTCGCCGATCGCCTTGTCCACCATGGACTTGACGGACGCGGCCTCGCCGTTGCCCCGGGTGTCGTCGGCGGTGGAGAACCAGTTGAAGCACTTCAGCGAGTTGTTCGCGGTCGACTGCTGCGGGAACACGACTTCGAAGCGCCACTTGTCGGCCAGTTCGGGCCAGCCGGAGTGGGCGTAGTAGTCGGCCGCGCTCTGGGTGCAGCCGTGCAGGGCGACGACCACCGGGCGGCCGGTTTCGAGCCCGGACGGCGTGTAGGTGTACATCGCGAGGGCACCGGGGTTGGCGCCGAAGTTCGACACCGGGACCAGGGACGACGGCGGCGGGTCGGCGGAGGCGACGCCGACGGTGGTGAGCACGGCGGCGGTGATCGCGGCGAGTCCGGCGAAGGCGAGCTTGCGCATGGTGGCGTCCTTCTCGTCGTTGAGAGGGGTTTCCAGCGACGCTAGGTCGGCCCGCCGGTCCGGACCATGTGGCCGTCCACCACATCCCCGCGGCGATTCATGGTGACCGGCGGGGTGGCTCCGCCCGGGCGCACGCGCTTGGGTTCTGTTCCATCGAGACCGGAGGTGGACCGTGCGCAGATGGCTGGTTGTGGTTCTGACGGGGGCGCTCGCGGCGGCGCTGCCCGCATCGGCGTCGGCTTCGGCCGGGCGCTGCCGGGTAAACGTGCCCGGGGCCGAGCAGTCCGTGTCGACGTGCCTGGACGACCTGACGACGACCGGCACGCTCGCGTCCGGGCACACCGTCGAGGCGGACTGGGCCGGGCTGACGTCGGCGGGGCTGCCCGGGTACGGCCCGGTGCCCGGCGTCCAGGTCGACGGGTACTTCCCCGACACGTCGACGGCGAACACGAACCACGGCTGGAACCACGACTCGCAGTTCGTGCTGCGCCTGCCGGCGCGCTGGAACGGTGGCCTCGTCGTCTCCGGTTCGCCGGGCGTACGGCGCCAGTACGCGAACGACCGCGCGATCGGTGACCAGGCCCTGGCCGAGGGGTACGCGTTCGCCGCGACCGACAAGGGCAACACCGGCGCCGCGTTCTACGACGACGGCGTCCGGCCGGGCGACGCGCTCGCGGAGTGGAACACGCGGGTCACGCAGCTGACGCTGGCCGCCCGCTCGGCCGCGGCGGCGCACTACCACCGTCCGGTGTCGCGGACGCTGGCCGCCGGGCTGTCCAACGGCGGCTACCTCGTGCGGTGGCAGCTGGAGAACCGGCCGTGGCTCTACGACGGGGGCGTCGACTGGGAGGGGACGCTGTGGCGTGCCGACGGACCGAACCTGCTCACGTTCCTGCCGCCGGCGCTTCGCGCGTACCCGGCCTACGCGGCGGGGTCGTCGTCGGCACACCAGTCCATTGTGGACGCCGGGTTCGCGCCGGGGTCGGAGTTCCTGTGGGACTACCACTACCGCGTCTACTGGGACCTGACCCAGCGGATCTACCGGGAGGAGGTCGATCCGTCGTTCGATGGTCCGCTGTCGGCCGGAACTCCTTTCTGTGCTTCGGGAACGCCGTCGTGTGACGCGGACTACGCGTACGCTTCGCGGCCCGCTTCGGTGGCGCGGGCGGTGGAGCGGATCTCGCTGACCGGGCGGATCGGCAAGCCGCTGCTCACGCTGCACGGGACGCTGGACACGCTGCTGCCGATCACCCGGGACTCCGATGTGTACGACCGGATGATCACTTCCGCGGGACGCGGGCCGCTGCACCGGTACTACCGGGTGGACGGCGGCAACCACGTCGACGGGCTGGTCGATCAGTTCCCGGACCGGCTGCGGCCGCTGGGTCCGTGCTTCCGGACGGCGTTCGACGCCCTGGGCGGGTGGCTGCGCGGGGTCCGGCCGCCGGCGTCGTCGACCATCCCGCGTCCGGCCGGCGCGACTCCGGCGGACCTGGCTCGCACCTGCTCACTGGGCTGAGTCCCCAACGCCCCAATGTGGCCTTCGGTGCGTCAGACGCACCGAAGGCCACATTGGGTGCGTCAGACGCAACCAAGGCCACATTGGGGCGCTCGTCGGAGGCGACGAA